>NZ_CAKMJU010000109.1:0-22104 GCF_927416815.1 uncultured Acetobacterium sp.
CATCTTGATAAATTCTTTTAGGGTGAAATCTGCGGATGCCTTGATATTGTCTTCATAAAGACAATATGTATTTGTTGGGATTGCAGACTTGTCGAAAAAATAGAACAAGAATTCAACGAAGAACAATAAATACGGATATGGGTTTTACCCATTTCCACCAAATTAACATCGATCAAGGAAAATATGAATGACAAAAGAAATAGGGTTGACACAAGAAAAACCGTCCCCCTTTGATCCACCTTTGCTTACCTTACTGTCGCCCTTTGCTAAACTAACCCTAAAAAAAAAGACCTGAATGCAGTAAGCTGCATTCAGGTCTTGGTTTTATTTTATTTACTGTTGTGATTTGCTTTAGATTAAGAACAATGGTGCAAATACCAATGATACAATGGTCATCAGTTTAATTAAGATATTGATCGAAGGTCCGGAAGTATCCTTAAATGGATCCCCAACAGTATCACCAACAACGGCTGCTTTATGAGCATCACTGCCTTTTCCGCCGTGAGCGCCGCCTTCAATAAATTTCTTGGCATTATCCCAGGCACCACCGGCATTAGCCATAAAGATGGCCATTAATACCCCGGTAACCAGAGCGCCAGCTAATAATCCCCCTAAGGCATCGGCACCAAGGATTAGACCCATGGCCAAAGGCGCTACTACTGCCATTAAACCAGGCACAATCATTTTTTTAAGCGCTGCCGCAGTCGAAATATCAACGCATTTGGCATAATCCGGTTTTTCAGTTCCAGCCATAATACCTGGAAATTCCCGGAATTGACGACGAACTTCTTCGATCATTTCATTGGCTGCTGAGCCAACGGCTTCCATCGTTAAAGCAGAGAACAAAAATGGCAACATCCCACCGATAAATAAACCGATGATAACATTAGGATTTAAAATATCAATACTGGCTAAATCAACTGCTTGAGCATAAGAAGCAAACAAGGCTAAAGCCGTTAAAGCCGCTGAACCAATGGCAAAACCTTTACCAATGGCGGCGGTGGTATTACCAACTGCATCGAGCTTGTCGGTAATTTGACGAACTTCCTTAGGCATTTCGGCCATTTCGGCAATCCCGCCGGCATTATCGGCAATCGGGCCGTAAGCATCAACGGCAATGGTCATCCCACAGGTGGACAGCATCCCTACCGCTGCTAAGGCAATCCCGAAAAGACCTGCAGCCGAGTATGCAACAAAAATCGCTACTGCCATCGCTAAGATCGGGAACATGGTCGATTTCATCCCGACTGCCAAACCACTGATAATGGTGGTCGCGGCACCGGTTTCTGATTGCTGCGCAATGTGTTGAACCGGTTTGTAATGTTCTGAGGTGTAATACTCGGTTAATTTACCGATTACGATACCAACTACCAAACCGGCGATTATTGCAACAAATGCATACTGATACTCGGTTCCTTTTGTAAAATAGTCAGATAAAAAGTAAGAAGCAACAACAACAATAATCCCACTGACATAGGTACCCATATCCAGCGCCCGTTGCGGGTTTCCGCCTTCTTTACCACGAACAAAGAAAGTACCGATAATGGAGGCAAAAATACCAATAGCCGCTAACATCATCGGAAACAGTACGCCGTCAAAATCTTTAAGTGCCAATGCCCCCAGGGTAATCGCAGAAATAATCGATCCCACATAAGATTCAAATAAATCCGAACCCATCCCAGCAACGTCACCAACATTATCACCAACGTTATCAGCAATAACCGCTGGATTCCGGGGATCATCTTCAGGAATACCGGCTTCAACCTTACCAACCAGGTCAGCGCCAACATCAGCTGCTTTAGTATAAATACCACCACCAACACGACCAAACAGAGCGATTGAAGAAGCACCCAGACCAAAACCGGTGACAACGGTAACATCACCAAAGATTAAGTACAGGGCACTGACTCCCAGTAAACCCAGGCCAACTACACACATACCCATTACGGCACCGCCGGAAAAAGCCACTGAAAGGGCTTTGTTCATCCCGCTGGTTTTGGCCGCATTAGCTGTTCTAACGTTGGCTTTGGTGGCAACCTGCATCCCAAAGAATCCCGCCAGGATTGAAAAGACAGCCCCAACCAGAAAACAAATTGCGGTCATAATACCGAGGCCCGGTGTTACCGTCAAAATAACAAATAAGACAACCACAAAGATTGCGATCATTTTATATTCACGTTTTAAGAATGCCATCGCACCTTCGTGGATATATCCCGCGATCTCCTTCATTCTGTCGGTGCCGGCGTCTACTGCAGTTACGCGTTTTGCAAAAACGAGCGCAACAAGCAACGCCACGACTCCAATAGCTGGAGCCAGAAACAATAATTCCATTCTCAATTTCCCCCTGTAAGTTTTTGCATCCCTCTAATTCAGATGCCTGTTATGATACGATTGAATAAACGAATGCCGACAACATGAATAAAATGCCAGAAATTTTGGTAGCTCTTTCCAAGACACCTTCAAATCCCTTTGCTTTTTTCTTTCCAAATAAGGTCTCCGCACCACCTGCGATGGCTCCTGACATTCCGGCTGTTTTGCCCGGCGATAAAAGTATCGCAGCAATCAAAACAATGCTGGAAATCAGTAAAACGACCAGTAAAGCTTCTTTCATTAGTATCACCTCCGTAAATAATCGTGCACGTTATAATATCACAACCAAAAAACATTTTCAATCATAAAAAAAGTCTCAGTCGAGACTTTTCCTATGTAAACGGTCACAGCTTTCAGATTTTTACTTTATTCTCCCTTAATCAACGTTTCACCAGTCATTTCAGCCGGTTTCGGCAGTCCCATCAGATCCAGCAAGGTGGGCGCGACATCTGCCAGACGGCCATCATCTCGCAGCGTCACCTGACCATCGCCAAGCAGAATGCACTTGACCTGATTGGAGGTATGGGCAGTAAAGGGCATATGGGTTTCATAGTCGATCATTTTCTCGGCATTGCCATGATCAGCCGTGACAATCACCTTGCCGCCTTTACCCAAAATGGCCGTGATAACTTTTTGGGCACAGGCATCGACCACCTGAACAGCTTGCTCGGCGGCTTCAAAAATACCGGTGTGACCAACCATGTCGGCATTGGCAAAATTCAGGATCATCAGCTGATATTTTTCGCTTTCAACCGCTGCCACCGCTCTGTCGGCCACCTCATAGGCACTCATCTCCGGCTGCATATCATAGGTTGCCACATGCGGTGAGGGGATCAGGATGCGATCTTCCAGGGGATATTGTTTTTCCAATCCACCATTAAAGAAGTAGGTGACGTGGGCGTACTTTTCGGTTTCGGCGATGCGCAGCTGGGGAATGCCGAGCTTGCTTAAATATTCACCCAGGGTATTATCGATGGTCACCGGCTTAAAGGCGATTGATACATTTTCAAAGGATTTATCGTACTGGGTCATGGTGACAAATTCCAAACCCAGAAAGCCAGTTTTGCGTTCAAACGCGTTAAAGTCCGGATCGATAAAGGCGCGGGTCAGTTCGCGGGCGCGGTCGGGTCTAAAATTAAAGAAGATCATCGTATCGTTGGCCTTGATCGATTTGTCAGCAATGGTTTCAATGATCGTTGGTAAAACAAACTCATCGGTAATTTTAGCCGCATAGGTTTCTTCCATGACCTGGACTGCCGACGCCGCATGAACGCCTATTCCGGCAGTCATCGCATCATAGGCTGTCTCAACCCGTTCCCAGCGGTTATCGCGATCCATGGCATAGTAGCGGCCGATGATGGTGGCTATTTCGCCGACTCCCAATTGAGCCATTTTGGCTTCTAACGATTTGATATGGCCGATGCCGCTATTTGGGGCGGTATCCCGACCATCCATCAGACAGTGGACATAAACCCGTTTTAAGCCTTGTTTTTTGGCCAGGTTAAGTAATGCGTAAAGATGGCATTCATGGCTGTGAACGCCACCATCGGACAATAAACCGATCAGGTGCAGGGCGCCGTCCTTTTGTTTGGCAGCGTTAATGCCAGCGAGGAAGGCTGGGTTGGTAAAAAAGTCGCCATCTTCGATCGATTTGGTAATCCGGGTCAGTTCCTGATAGACGATCCGACCGGCTCCCAGGTTTAAATGGCCGACCTCGGAATTACCCATCTGACCTTCAGGCAGACCAACGCCAAGGCCGCTGGCGGTGATTAGGGTCTGGGGATAGACCTGATCGATGGCATCTAGAAACGGTGTTTGGGCCTGTAGCACGGCATTGCCCTCAGTACATCTGCTAAAGCCGTAGCCATCCAGAATCACCAGGGCTGTTAAATTTTTATTCATATGTTTACACCTTTCGGTAAAAATTTCAATTAGGGGACGCACAGGGGGGATCGCACAGGGGGACGGTTCTTTTGTGTCGTCTAGGAAAAAGAATTGGGTTGACACAAGAAAAACCGTCCCCCTTTGCTTACCTGTGTCTTCTGGGAAAAGAATCGAGTTGACACAAGAAGAACCGTCCCTCTGTGCTTCAAGAAAGACCGTCCCCCTTTGCTTCGTTGCCAGATTGCAATTTAGAACTTTGCAATCTCCGAGAATGTTGGTTTGAGGGAGGCGCCGCCAACTAGGGCGCCGTCGATGTTGTCCATTGCCATCAGGTCTTTGATGTTTTCGGGATTAACTGAGCCGCCGTATTGAATCCGGACTTTTTGGGCGGCGTCTTCGCCAAACATTTTGGCGATGGTTTGACGGACCCAGCCACAGGCTTCGTTGGCTTCTTCTTTGCTGGCGGTTTTACCGGTACCGATCGCCCAGATCGGTTCGTAGGCAATGACCACCTTGGTGATATCTGCTATCCCCTTTAGTCCAGCTTCCATCTGTCCGACAACTTTGGCTTCGGCTTTTCCGGCTTCTCGTTCTGCCAAAGTTTCGCCGCAGCAGACGATTGGGGTGATCCCCAGTGCCAGCGCTTTAACGGCTTTTTTATTAACGGTTTCGTCGGTCTCGTTAAAGTATTCGCGTCTTTCTGAGTGTCCGATTAAGACATATTGGACGCCGATGGCCTTAAGCATTTCCCCGGATATTTCGCCGGTAAAGGCGCCGCTTTTTTCAAAATGCATATTCTGAGCGCCGATGCCGACGTTCGAGTCTTTGGCCATTTCGACGGCTTTTTGCAGACCGATATAGGTGGGACAAAAAACCACCTCGGCGGTTGCCCCGGCTACTAGTGGCAACAGGGTATTCATCAATTTTTCAGTTTCAAACAGATCATTATTCATTTTCCAGTTTCCGGCAATAATTGGTTTTCGCATCATCTTCTCCTTCTACTTATCTTGTAAGATTTCAATACCTGGCAGTTTTTTTCCTTCAAGGAATTCTAGTGACGCGCCGCCGCCGGTGGATATGTGGCTCATCCCGTCTTCATAGCCGAGGATTTTAACCGCTGCGGCAGAATCGCCACCACCGATGATGGTAATGGCATCAGAATCTGACATCGCTTTTGCTACCGCTTCGGTGCCCTTGGCAAAGGCTGGCATTTCAAAAACACCCATTGGACCATTCCAGATCACTGTTTTGGCTTCCGCGATCACCTTTGTAAAGGCGGCTGCTGACACTGGGCCGATATCTAGTCCCAAAGTGTTAGCTGGGATGGCATTGATATCGACAACTACAAATGGGGCATCGGCGGCAAAGGTTTCGGCGGCGACGACATCCACTGGTAATAAGAGGTTAACCCCTTTGGCCTTGGCTTTAGCGACTAACTCATTGGCCAGGTCCATTTTATCTTCTTCTAATAGCGATTTTCCGATTTCGTAACCCTGGGCTTTTAAGAAGGTAAAGGCCATTCCGCCACCGATGATCAGGGTATCGACCTTTTCTAGCAGGTTGTTGATCACACCAATCTTGTCCGAAACTTTCGAGCCACCGAGAATCGCCACAAAGGGACGTTCCGGTTTGTCCAGGGCTTTGCCCATAAAGTCCAGCTCTTTCTGAATCAGGAAGCCTGACACGCCGGGTAAAAACTCGGCAATGCCGACCGTTGAGGCATGAGCCCGGTGGGCGGTTCCGAAGGCATCATTGACGAAAAGATCACCTAATTGTGCCAGCTCTTTGGAAAAGCCCTGGTCATTTTTCTCTTCTTCAGCTCGGAAGCGGGTATTCTGAAGCAGCATCACATCGCCGGCTTTAAGGCCAGCCGCTGCGGCTACGGTTAATGATCCGGTCACTGCGGCATCATCATTAAAGATCACTTCTTTTTTTAGGAGTTCAGACAACTTTTTCGCTACCGGTTCCAGCGAATATTTAGGGTTGGGCTGATTTTTGGGTCGGCCCATATGGGACATTAGAATCAGTGCTCCGCCTTGCTCCAAAATATAATTTATTGTTGGCAGAGCTGCGGTGATTCGGGTTTCATCAGTAATGACGCCGTTTTCATCTAATGGCACATTAAAGTCGGCTCGCATTAAAACTTTTTTTCCTCTTAAATCAAGATCAGATACTGTTTTTTTACTCATATTCTTATCCTCTCGGTTTATAATTTTCTCGTTTCAAGTGTATCGCTGTACTACCGTACCGATCAATTGTTAATCTGTTGTATGCTGCTGACTCGGACAGGCTACGCCGTGTCCGCTCAGATGCACAGGGTCTGACCCCTAGGTCACAACATGATATAACAAGGGTCTGACCCCTAGGTCATTGTCGGTACTACTTCATCTTTTCTAATCACTTTTGTTGCGATATTTTCTTTATAAACAATTTCAGAAGCTCATGCAAGGGTTTTGCAAAAGCTTCTGAAAAGTTTTTTGATTAGTATTATTTATATTTAGTGAGCTATTTGATCATAATTGTTGATCAGGGTTTGGTTGATTAAAATTTTGTCGAGACATACTCGGCTAAACGGACGAGTTGAGCTGTATAGGACATTTCGTTGTCGTACCAGGCAATCACTTTGACCTGTTGTTTTCCGCCTTCGACATTCATCACCCGGGTTAGGGTTGCGTCGAATAATGATCCGTATGACATCCCAATGATGTCGGTGGAAACGACCTGTTCTTCGTTGTATCCTAGCGATTCGTTAGCTGCTGCTTTAAGAGCGGCATTGATTTCATCGGCGGTTACGTCTTTTTCCAGAACACAGGTTAAGTCAACCAGTGAGCCGGTGACAACCGGTACCCGTAGCGCAAATCCGTCCAGTTTGCCATTCAGGGCTGGTAATACCTTGCCAACTGCGGCAGCGGCACCGGTGGAAGTAGGGACGATATTTGCAGCGGCAGTACGGCCTCGTCGCAAATCTTTATGTGGTGCATCAAGGGTGGCCTGGTCATTGGTGTAAGCATGAACGGTGGTCATTAATCCGCTGACTAAACCAAAGCTGTCGTTTAATACTTTGGCCACTGGTGCTAAACAGTTGGTGGTACAAGAAGCACCGCTGATAACTGTTTCAGTACCATCAAGAATGTTTTCGTTGACATTAAAGACGATCGTTTTAACATCACCTTTGGCTGGAGCAGAAACAATCACTTTTTTTGCGCCGGCTTTGATGTGTTTACCAGCCCCGTCTTTATCGGTAAAGAAACCGGTACATTCGATCACAACATCGACACCGATACTTCCCCAAGGCAGGTTTTCAGGATCTCTTTCAGAGTAAATTTTGATCGCTTTTCCATCCACGACGATGCCATCATCTTTAACTTCGATGCTATCTTGCTTAAATTTACCCTGGGCACTATCATATTTTAACAGGTACGCTAAGGTTTTTGCATCGGTTAAATCATTGATAGCCACAACGTCAAACGCTTTGTTATCTGCCATTAATCTGAATGCTAAACGACCAATTCTTCCAAAACCATTAATTGCTACTTTTACAGACATATTATCTGCCTCCTTAAAATAATGTATTCTCAATTTATACTCAGTCAGAAGCGATTCATTTTGCCTCTGACGTGGTTTGCAACTTTCTTAAAATCTCTCTGGCGGCACTTTCATCGGTGATCAGCACAATGTTTTTGCGAATCCGACTGACCGCAATAATCGACTCGGCCTTAGTAACCCCGCCGGCCACCGCAATTACATGGGGTATTTTTTTGAAATTATCAATACCAATACCGATGGTACTCGATGGTGAAATCACCTGACCGTTAATGTCAAAGTAATGACCAAAGGCTTCTGCCACCGCGCCCTGCTCGATTATTTTGCGTTTTTCGGCAGCAGCCAGATTTCGCCAGTCGGCCAAGACATCAGCGCGACCCAATCCAAAAATAAAAATATCAATGTTATCCATTTTATTGAATACCCTTTTTATCTCGGGATAATCTTTTAATGCTTCTAATAATCGTTTATCGATATTATCGGGCAGGTGTAAAAGCTCATAGTTTGAATGCAGCTTAAGGCCCATTTCGGCGACCACGTTGTTGGCCTGGGTAGAATGGCTCTTGCCGATCCCGCCGCGGGCTGGGATCACATAAACATCGGGATAAAAGGCTTCCCGCATTTCATCGGCTACGGCTGCAGTGCAGCTCCCACCGGTCAAAGCCAGGGTATCCTTGTACTTCATTACCGACAAGACATATTTTGCGCCAGACCGTCCCATAAAACGCAACACCTCATAATTCATATCCATATCGCCGGGGCAAATGATTACCCGTTTGAGATGGAGATGATCCATCAGTTCTTTTTCGAGCTGTTCCAGACCATTGTAGGTGTAGAGCAGGCTTTTTAACTGGATCAGCGCTGCTGTTCCAGCCTCAGTGATGACAACTCCCTGCCGTTCCACTGAAACCAGCTTTTGAGCCTGAAAAAAGTCGATTTCATTACGAACCTGACGTTCACTCATATCCAGAACAAATGCAAGATTTCTCCGTCCGATTGGCTGCTCACTGCTGATGGTTGACAAAATATTGTAACGCATTTCAATGAGACGATTCACTTCCGGAGCGACTAGCTGTTGAAGTTCAATGACTTCCTTACTAATTTTTAATTGATTTGACACAGAATCACCCTTCTTTCGGATACATGCTCGCTTTTGTCCCGCTGGGACAAATTCATTATACCCCATTTTAAATTTAAACACAAGTTAAAAAAGACTAAAAACTGAAAGAAAATCCCAGCCCGATTTTTCAGGATCTGCGCGTCTTTGAAAGTGATTAGTCTTTGGTTGATGGTCTACCGATATTCTTTTCTTTTTGAAGATGGTTGGATCAAAAGCGCTTCCCGATATTTGGCAACCGTGCGTCTGGCCACATCAAGATTTTTTTGCTGTAATAATTCCGAAATTTTTTGATCGCTTAGGGGCCTTTTCTTATCTTCCTTTTCAATGTATTCCTGGATAAGCTGCTTAATCGCATCGGAAGAACGGTCTTCTTGTCCCTGGGCAAAACCGCGTTTAAAGAAAAACTTCAGCGCAAAGGTACCCTTGGGGGTTTGAATATATTTCCCCCGAATCGCCCGACTGACTGTTGACTCGTGGACATCAATCATCTCGGCAATTGTTTTCAGAGTTAAAGGACGCAGATCCCCGACCCCTTCAAAAAAGAAGCTGCGTTGGGACTCGGCAATCGCGTTAATCACTTTTTTGATGGTGTCTCGCCGCTGTTCAATGCTTTTTATCAGAAACACTGCACTATCAAGCTTTTTCTCCAGATAAAGTTTGGTTTCATCATTTTTATCAGGATTTTTAAGCAAGCCCTTATAATAGTTATTGATCCGCAGTCGCGGCGCTGACACATCATTGACCTTGACCACCAGCTCACCGTTGACAATTTCGATGCTACCATCCGGAATAACATAAGAAACCCGTTCTGAACTGGAAAACTCCCGTCCGGGCTTAGGCTCCAGTGATTTTAACACCTCTTTAAATTCATAGACATCCTCAACTGCTAAGCCGGTATCCTGGGCGATTCGCTTAAATTGGTTATCAGCCAAATCGAGCAGATGGTTTTTAACGATATCCAGATACACTTCATCATCGTCATACCCCATTTGCCGCAGCTGAATCAATAGACACTCTTCAATATTGCGGCATCCTACCCCACACGGATCAAAGCCCTGGATGATGCCAATCATCTTTTGGATGCATGCTTCTTGAACTTCTAAAATACTCATGACATAGTCCATGTCAATTATCAGGTAACCGTTGTCATCGATGCAATCGATCAGGTACTCGCCAATCCGTTTTTCCTGATCAGTGAGATTTTTTTTAAGCATCTTGAATTGAAAATGCAGGTATTCATAGAGGGTTTTCTCATTGGCAGTGAATTTTTCAAAGCCGTATTCATCATCCGGTTCGGCACTTGCTTGAACCTGTCCCCGATAGTCCGCATTCTCCATACTGTGGAAATACTCCTCCCATTGGATCTCCTCTTTGGGCTGTTGTTCCGGAACCGGTTCTTCTTTAACCAGTTCGCCCTTAAGCGGTCCGCCATCCTCACTAATGGGAACTATCTCTTTGATCGACACCTCATTAAATTCCAGCACCGGATTCTCCATGATTTCAGTTTCGATCAGACCATTAAGCTCCATCACCGTCAGCTGAAGAATTTCAATGGATTGACGCATTTCCTGAGTCATGATCAGTTTTTGAGTTTGGTTCATATTTAAATCAAATTTGATATTCATTTTTCACCTGACTGTTTTATTTTTCTCTTAATAAAAAAGAAAAGACCAACAACTGTTGGTCCTGGTTGCCTGGATAACGATCGCAGTACCGACAATTGTTACATCATGTTGTGTGCCTCAGAACGGACATGGCGATAGCCTGCGTGTTAGCAGTGAGCCAATCACAAGCTCGCTTGTAGTTGGCGACTGCCCACGACTGATAAGAAATTTCATTTCTTATCAGTGTCCGAGCTGCGCGCATACAACAGATTAACAATTGATCGGTACGGGAGTCCCAAGCAAAGACTAACTTTCGTTAGTCCTAATCATATCACAATCTACTTAAGTTCTTCAATGTATTTGATCACATTTACGGCAGCAATGGCACCATCGGCGGTGGCCGTGACAACCTGTCGCAGTGATTTGCGGCGGACATCACCAGCAGCAAAGATCCCCGCTATATTCGTACGCATTTCATCATCAGTAATTAAATAATCCCGTGAATCACGTGCGAGTTGGCCGGCAAATGCCTCTGAATTTGGTTTCTGACCGACAAAGACAAAAACTCCGTCCAAGGCAACTTCCGTCAATTCTGCGGTTTTGACATTTTTAACAACAATGCCTTCAACTAAACCATTACCCTTAATCTCCTCCACGACTGAATCCAGCAATAGCGAAATCTTTTCATTTTCCTTGATCCGCTGCTGCAGAATTTTAGCTCCACGGAGCTCATCGCGGCGATGAACAATGATAATTTCAGCGGCAAATTTTGTCAGGTAGAGGGCTTCTTCCAAAGCTGTATCGCCACCGCCAATGACGGCAACCTTTAAGCCTTTAAAAAAGTTGGCATCACAGGTGGCACAATAGGAAACCCCCATCCCCCGCAATTCTCGTTCACCTTTACAACCAATCAGTTTTGGTTCGGCTCCGGTGGCCATGATAATGGTGCGCGTCTCGAGACTATCGGTGTCAGTTTCGACGATAAATCCAGTTTCTGTTTTCTTTGAACCAAAATAGGTTCGAGTGGCAAACTCGACCCCGAACTCCTCACATTGCTGGCGCATCCGCTCGGTCAGACCAGGTCCGGTACTGTCTGGCGGGGAACCGGGATAGTTTTCGATCTCCCAGCTGGTGGCGATCTGACCGCCAATGCCGGCTTTTTCAATAATCAGTACCTTAAGGGCTCCCCTGGCCGCGTATATTCCCGCAGCTAATCCGGCCGGACCGGCTCCCACTATGATTGTATCATATCTCATCCTTGCACCTCTTTCGCTTTTCTTTGATTGATTTACTTCTCTTCTGATTTATTTATTGGTCATGAGCCATCCTTCATAATTTTGCTGGTGGTTATAAATTCTTCCATCGCTTTTTCTGTTTCTTTGACCATTTCTTTTTTGTATTCATCGTATCGGTTTTCTTTTACAATTTCCAGTGAACGGGTCTCTAGTTTTAAATTCTTAACGACCTCAATTTGAATATCTATTTTTTCAGTAATCTCATCGATTCTTTTTTCAACAATTTTTATCTGTTCTTTCAAAAAGGACATATAATGAAGATAGACCTGACAGGCGGTCGCGGTGATCGAAGCGGCCATATCACGTTCGTAATTTTTCTGGCTTTTTTCCAGCTGATCTTCGAGTTCCAGCTGTTTGTCCATTTCATCACTGAGTTGTCTGGTCAGGCCACCCAATATCATCATTTCATTTTCCAGATTCTGATCTTTATAAGAAAGGAGTTTTCCTAAATGGAATTGGAACTTTTTCATAAGACCGCCTTCTTCATCGCTTCGATACTTTCATCATAAAAGCACTTTTCATCAACCTTCTGTTGTAAAAATTGATTGATGCCGGCAATTTTTTTAATCGCAATATCTAGCGAGGGATTGCTCCCACTTTTATAGGCACCAATACTGACCAGATCGTAGTTGGAATCATAGACAGACATCATATTACGCATCGAAGATGCCGCTTCCAGCTGATCTCTACTGACAATATTGGCCATCAGCCGGCTGACACTATTTAGCACATCAATGGCTGGGTAATGGTTTCTAGCGGCAATCTTCCGGGACAGCACAATATGGCCATCGATGATTCCCCGAACCGTATCGGCGACCGGTTCATTCATGTCGTCACCTTCAACGAGCACCGTGTAAATGCCGGTTATCGAACCGGTTTCAAAATTTCCACTGCGTTCCAGCAGTTTTGGCATCATCGCATAAATAGAGGGGGTGTAACCGCGAGCTACTGGGGGTTCCCCGGTAGCCAGCCCAATTTCCCGTTGCGCCATCGCAAAGCGGGTCAGTGAATCCATCATCAGCAGAACATCATTACCCTGATCCTTAAAATACTCGGCAATGGTGGTAGCTGTTAAGGCGCATTTCATCCGCTGCATGGGGGGCTGATCGGAGGTCGCCACCACGATCACCGAACGCTCCAGACCTTCCTGACCTAAGTCATTTTCAAGGAACTGGCGCACCTCCCGGCCACGCTCACCGACTAGGGCAATGACGTTAACTTGGGCTTTGACATTTCTGGCAATCATCCCCATCAGGGTACTTTTGCCGACACCACTACCGGCAAAGATACCCATTCTCTGGCCTTTGCCAATGCTTAATAAACCATCTATTGCCTTTACCCCAAATTCCAGGATATCGTCAATACATGGTCTTGAAAAGGGGTTTGCCCCAGCGCTCTGAATGTCGTAGGGGGTAGTATTTAAAATCGGGCCGCCACCATCGATGGGTTCCCCCATGGCATTGACAACCCGGCCAATCATACTATCCGACACGCCTATTTTCAGGGAAGAACCGGTCGGTTCGACAATATTTCCAAAACTAATACCTTCTGGTTCTTCGTAAGGCATCAATAAAACCTTATTGCCACGAAAACCAACCACTTCAGCTAAAATATAACGGTCTGCATTCTGATCAAATATCTTGCACAAATCCCCAATACTGCATTCAGGACCAACCGACTCGATCATCATTCCGACGACCTTTTCAATTTTCCCGAAATAGTGATAGGTTTCTGCCCGTTGAATGGCTTTGCAAATCTCCGATGTATTCATTTTCGCCTCCCGTTACGAACTTTGCTCGACGGCTTTCTCTAATTGCTCCAATTGTACTGGCAGACTCATATCGATGACCGAATCATTGCTTTCCACCATGATCTTATCATCATCCTTAAGAATAATCACCTTGGATTTTTTTGAAAGTTTCTTTAGTTTTTCAGTCATTGTTTTGTTGATATGAAGATCCAGGGTTTTCTGGTTTTCTGATAAATAAATTTTAAGATCCTCTTCATCCCCATGAATAACCTCATCAAAGAATCGCAAAAACAGATCCGGATCTTCCGCAACCTGATGTTTCATTATTTTCTTGGCAATTTCAAAGGCAATGCTTAGCAGCTCTTTCTGCTGATGATCAAGCGCCTGCTGCCGCTCGGTATGAATTACTTCAAGAAGCATATCGATTTCTTGTAGCTTGCTTTCGATTTCGCCCGCCGCCTGTAACGTACCTTCATTTAAGCCTTCTCTCAGACCAGCCTGAAAGCCTTCGCGGGTGCCATCCTTGAGTCCTTCTTCGTGACCAGTCACATAGCCCTGAGAAAAACCCTCCTGATAACCGGTTTCCTGAGATTTTTCTTTAATTTCCTGACTGGCTTTGATTGCTTCTTTCATCAGTTCATTGGCAGCATGCATGGCTTCAACGCTGTCATCCTGTTCAACCTGTTCATCAGCAACTACTGGGTCATAATCTAACTGGTCTTCGCTGTCGTTATCCGCTTCGTCATGATCCACAACCGGCAGAACCACTGGCGTACTAATTTGAGACACCCATTTAGCTTTTACAATACTAGACAATGATCTCGTCCTTTCCACCCTTAGACGTTACAATTTCGCCTTCTTCTTCCAGTCTTCTGATTACTGAAACAATTTTCTGCTGCGCTTCTTCGACATCCCGAACCCTGACATTATGCAAGAATTCCATCTCACTCTTAACCGTTTCACCCATTCGTTGGGACATATTGACAAAAATAATATCAGCAACGGCTTTGTTTGCGCCCTTAAGGGCAACCGACATTTCTTTTGTATCAATTTCCTGTAAGAACCGCTGAATCGACATTGAATCAAGAATAACAATATCTTCAAAGACGAACATCCGCTTACGAATTTCTTCAGAAAGTTTGGCATCATTTTTACTGAGTTCATCGAAGATGTATTTTTCAGTCCCACGATCGATGTTGTTCATAATCTCAGCAATGTAGTTGATCCCACCAACTTCCAGTAAGTCAAAGGAAACAACCGACTCAAATTTACGTTCAAGAATGGTTTCAACCTGTCTGATAATTTCCGGAGAGGTTCGATCCATCCTGGCAATCCGCTCGACAACTTCGACCCGAATACTCTTGGGTAATTCCGAAATAATGGCTGAGGCCTGATCAGCCCTGGCATAGGACAAAACCAGGGCAATGGTCTGAGGATGCTCATTCATGATCATGTTCATCAGATTTTTGTAATCGGCTTTGCGAATAAACTCAAAGGCCTTTGTCCTAAGCGTTTTTGTTACCCGCTCCAGCAGGGCACTGCCCTGTTGCACTCCAAAAGCCTTTTCCAGCACATTTCGGGCATAGTTAACTCCGCCTTCAATGTATACCTTTTGAGCCACACAAAGACCGTAGAATTCATCGATAACCTGGTCTGCCACCTCTGGTGGAACACTGTCCTGGCGGGTGATCTCATAGGTCAAGATTTCTATTTCTTCTTCTTGTAAGTGTTTATATATATTGGAAGCAATATCTGCACCCAGTGAAATAACCACCTGGGCTGCTTTTTGTCGTGGTGTTAAGGTAACGTCCATATTAGTCAACTTCCTTCAAAAATTCTGATCTATTCACTTTCATTTTTTAGCCACGATTTAAATAACTGCGCCGCAATTTCCGGATTTGTAGAGGCAAACTCTTTGATTTTTTCTTTTTTATCATCCTTAAGAGGATGAATTGGTTCAATCGGATTTAATCGATCAGCTGCCAGCGCTCCAAATAAATCATCTGTTTCAGAATCTTCATCAGAGGCAAAGGCTTCGTCGATGCCTTTTTTCCCACGTTTGCCCTTCTTTGCTTTACCATCAGCTTTCTTCTTTTTACCTCTGGTAAGAATAAATAGCAGTAACAACAGTAATAGTAGCACACCGGCGCCGATACCGCCAAATACCAGTAACTGTTGCGGTGTAAACAGCGGTTCATCCAGCTCTTCTTCCAATTGAGCAAACTCAAAGTTACGTACGGTAACGCTTTGTGGTGGGACACCGGCTGCAAAGGCGACCAGCTGAATCAGGTTTTCCCGCGCCACCGGGGTCATCGCCGGATCATCAATAGCAATCCCGATCGAGACCGTTTCGATCGCCGGATCCAGTTTTTCGGTCTGGGTAATTTCCTGGCTAACAGAATAGTTTGTGTTTTCCTGAATCCCGGTAATAATCCCCTCGTTTTCGAGGAGTCCTTCTGCATAGGTAGTAATATCGGTATTGCCGGTTACCCCGGCAATGCCGCCGGCGATGCCATCGGCATTATTGATAACCAGGCTGGAAGAATCCTGATTGATAACTCCCGAATTTTCGCCATCTTCAGAGGGAATATATAGGGTTGATTCTTGTTTTACGGCATCTGTATTAAGGGTAGCTGTTACCGCTACCTTGTATTGAGTCGGATCGTAGGGTCCGTCTAAAACGTTGTTCACTTTTTGAGTTAAGGCATTTTCTATCGCCTTGGTCAGTTTCAGCTTAGCCTCGCCACCATTTTCGGCAGCCAGATTATTGATTAAATCATTTCCATTACCATCGGTAAGTGCGATATTGTCAGCCGTCTGAAGCGGGTGCGATTTGGTCCGGTGTTTATGACGTCTGATCTGCCTATGGGCCGCTGGCGCGAAATGTCTCAAAGTGAAGTCGACATCCTCAGTGAGGAGGTTGGTCTCAAACCGGTCGCGTTACCGGGTATGAAGGCCAAGACAAAGGACAAGCTGGACCGCATGCAGCGCAAGGTGGCCAAACCCATCGGACGTGGTGACCGCAAGCCTCGGGTCCTGCGCTCTGCCCATGAGGCCAACGTGCCGAGCGGTGGCGACAAAGGTCGTCGTTCCCGTGACGATCAGTCGACGCGCAAGCCGCGTGATGCTGACGAGCGCAGCAAGCCGAGCCGCGGCACACCTGTTGCTGAGCGCCCCGGCGCCGCAGGCCGCAATCGTGGCAAGCCAGCGCCTGCCAAGCGCGGCGGCCCGCCGGCCTCCGAAGGCCAGCGTCCTGGTTTCGGGCGCGGTGACCGCGGCAAGCGTCCGTAGGGTTGTCGCGTTAGAGTAGATAAAGGCGGTGCCGTAATGGCCCCGCCTTTTTTTGCAGCTGCAGGGCCGTCTCTTAAGCCGAAGCCATACGCGTCAGGTTACGGCCGTCGCGTTTGGCTTGGTACAAGGCATCGTCAGCGCGCTTCAACAGTTCCTCGTGAGACTCGGTTTGCCGAAAAGTTGCGCACCCGAGACTGGCTGAAAGGCGAACCTGTTTGTCGCCGACGAGCAAGCAAAGCGTCTGTACTGCAGCTCTGATGCGTTCAGCCACGACCGCAGCCGCGTCCAACCCGGTGTTCGAAAGCACGAGAACGAACTCCTCTCCGCCGAACCGAAAAACCATGTCGACATTGCGCAACTGTTCTCTGAGCAGTAGCGCGACTGCTTTTAGTGCTGCATCGCCAGCCTGATGCCCATATGTATCGTTTAGGGTCTTGAAGTGGTCCATGTCTAGCATGACGATCGACAGCGCCTGTTCGTGGCGACGCGACAATTCGGTTTCACGAAGCAGCGCCTGCTCCAGCGCTATGCGATTACCCGCGCCGGTCAGTGGATCCTTGAGCGAGGCCTGAATGGCCTGGCGGTACAGCAGAGCGTTACGTAACGGGAATAGCAAGCAGCTGATTAGGTGCTCAAGCTGATCCAGCACCTGCTCGGAAAGGCTCACATTACTGAACAGGTTGAGTTCACCAATGCAATCGCCTTGTTGAGTAAGCGAGTAGCTGACTTCGGCATTATTGCCTTCTTGCCCGAGCCCGAGCCCGAGCCCGAGTGCGAAGCCGGCGCCGGCGTGATGATAGGAAAGACCAGTCAACGGCAGCAGATGCTTGACCTCTTCGAGGAAAAAGCCCAATAGCCGGTCAACTTCCAGGCTGGTTTGCAGGCGCAATGGGAGGCTGACCAATAAATCGGAAAGAGTGCGCTGGCATGTCGCTGCTGCTCGGCCGCTATTAAAGTCCAGTCGCCGATCGCGAGCGGTGCGGATGTTTACTGTGGTGTGGTCCTGTTTGTTGGGCAGCATGAGATGAACCTCGGAACGCAACTTGCGCTGATGAAGGTTCTATAGCGAATTTGATGCCAACTAGCTATTACCTTATAAATCAACAAGATACGATCTTCTTGATTTATGATCGGCAAACAGTTGCCAGCGAAACGGCGGAATGATGCCAAACTGACATGTCGCGGCCAAGCGAAGCGCCGGAAAACAGGCGCCTCTTACCAATTTGCATCATTGGGCTTCCAGAGCCTGCCCATTGATGCCGAGACTGTCCGGTCCCATCAGGTATAGATAGAGCGGCATGATGTCAGAAGGCAGCGGATTCACGTTCGGGTTCTCGCCGGGATAGGCTTTCGCCCTCATATCGGTACGGGTCGCCCCCGGATTGATGCTATTGCTGCGAACGTTTCCGGTGTCCTCGAGCTCGTCCGCTAACACCTGCATTAGACCCTCCGTAGCGAACTTGGATACGGCATAACCGCCCCAGTACGCGCGTCCTTTGCGTCCGACGCTGCTCGACGTGAATACCACCGAAGCATCGTCAGATAACTTGAGTAGAGGCAGCAATGTGCTGGTCAGCATAAATGCGGCATTGACGTTGATCTGCATGACCCGCATGAAGTTTTCACCCGATAGCTGTTCGATGGGTGTGCGCGGCCCAACGATGCCTGCATTGTTAAGCACGCCATCAAGACGGCCGAACTCTTGTTCGACGGTCGCGGCGAGTTCGTCGTACTGGTGCGGCAGCGCAGTTTCCAGATTCAGCGGTATCACCACCGGTTGTGGGCAACCGGCAGCCTCTATTTCGTCGTAAACCCGGTTTAGGTTTTCCTCGTTCTTGCCTAGCAGCAGGACAGTCGCTCCGTGAGCCGCATAGGCCTTGGCAGCTGCTTCACCAATTCCCCGGCCAGCGCCGGTAACCAGAATGATCCGACCTTTGAGCAGGTCAGGGCGGGCGGAATACTGGAACATCTGAAGCCTCATATGCAGAATGTGGGCGAAAGCCCACCGTCGAAATCGGAAAGAAAGAGAAGGGGGGTCAGTTATTGCGTGAAACGTTGTTGAAGCAAGCCCGCAATTCGAGCGGGTGGTCGACAACGAAATCCGCACCCCAGGTGTCGGGGTTGTCGTCCGGATGTATATAGCCGTAACGCACCGCAGCCGTGCGGCTGCCTGCGGCTCGCCCGGACTCGATATCGCGTAGGTCATCGCCTACGAACAGTACGTTCGCGGGATTCATACCCAACTGACTACAGGCCAGTGTCATCGGCTCTGGATCAGGTTTGCTATTGGTAACGTGGTCTGGGCATACCAGCACAGCGGAGCGCGATGCCAGGCCCAGCTGATGCATGATCGGATCCGCAAAGCGCAACGGCTTGTTAGTCACCACCCCCCATATCAGGCCCGCTTGCTCGATTTCGTCGAGCAGCTCAGCCATGCCGACATACAGCCGGCTTTCAACGGCGCAGTGGTTTTGGTACCGATCCAGGAATTCCAGTCGCAACGCTTCGAATTCCCCGGACATCGGGTCGACGTCAAAGGCGCTCAGTACCATTGCTCGAGCGCCGCCAGAGACTACGTCTCGGACCTGTTGATCCGGAACTCTGTCAAGGCCGCGAGCAACGCGCATGGCTTGGGCGACCGCGATGAAATCAGGCGCGGTGTCGAGTAGAGTGCCATCCATGTCGAATAAGACTGCGCACAAACGCATCAGGCCTCCCGAACAGTCTGGATCATGTAATTAACATCCACGTCGGGCGATAGCTTGTAGTGTTTCGTCAGCGGATTGTAGGTAAGACCAATAACGTCCTTAACGTTGAGGCCGACATCACGGCTCCAGACGCCAAGCTCCGATGGTCGAATGAATTTACGGTAGTCATGAGTACCCCGCGGTAGCAGCTGCAGCACATATTCCGCACCGATGATGGCGAAGGCGTATGCCTTGGGATTGCGATTGATCGTGGAAAAGAACACCTGGCCCCCAGGCCTTACCATTTTGTAGCAAGCGCGAATAACCGAGGCGGGGTCGGGTACGTGCTCAAGCATTTCCAGGCACGTGATGACATCGAACTGCTCTGGTTGCTCTTCCGCCATTGCCTCAGCCGTGATTTGGCGATACTCGATTTCCAGGCCGGACTCAAGCAGGTGCAGCCGAGCTACGGAAAGCGGCGCTTCCCCCATGTCGATCCCGGTCACTGTGGCGCCACGCTGGGCCATGGCTTCACTGAGGATCCCGCCACCGCACCCTACGTCCAGAACATTTTTACCCGCCAACGACACGTGCTCGTCGATCCAGTTGACTCTGAGCGGATTGATCTCATGCAGCGGTTTGAACTCGCTTTCGCGGTCCCACCAGCGGTGAGCCAGGGCTTCGAATTTGGCGATCTCAGCGTGGTCGACATTGCTCATGGTCTGTTCCGTTTAAAAGCTTGAGGGAGAAGCTTGAGCGGTAATCGCTAATGGTGCCAGCTTCCGTCAGACGAAGCGCTCCAGATGGGGCGCTTCGCGTAGGTCAGTTCGTCGCGGCGTGAAGATGGCCGCTCGCTAAAGTGATTTATTTGGAGCTTATCTTTTCGCCCCATTCTTTGGCCGTGGCTATCACGCGTTCCTCATCAATACGTGTGAGCTTGCGGTCGTCGAGCAATTGTTTCCCGCCTACCCATACATGACGAACACAGTCTCGACCGCTGGAATAGATCAGTTGAGAGACTGGATCATAAACAGGCTGCTGCGCCAGGCGCGATAAGTCGAAGGCCACCATATCAGCATACTTCCCCACCTCTAGTGAGCCGGTGTGCTCGTCAAGCCCAAGCGCACGAGCACCATTAAGGGTGGCCATGCGTAACGCGCGATGAGCATTGAGTGCTGTGGCTGAGCCTGCAACGGCCTTTGCAAGCAGCGCTGCGGTACGGGTTTCACCCAGCAGATCGAGATCGTTATTGCTCGCCGCGCCGTCCGTCCCTATGGCGACATTGACACCAGCTTCCCAAAGCCGCTCGACGGGGCAAAAGCCGCTGGCTAGCTTCAGGTTGGATTCCGGGCAATGAATGACGCTGCAGTTGTGCTCAACAAGCAGGGCGATGTCGTCGTCGTTCACCTGAGTCATATGCACGGCCTGAAAACGTGGCCCGAGGAGTTGAAGACGGGCCAGACGAGCCAGGGGGCGCTCACCGTGTTCTATCACGGCTTCCTCGACTTCGTGTGCCGTTTCGTGGACATGCATATGAATGCCGATGTCCATCTCAGCAACAAGGGTGCGAATGCTGACAAGCTTATCGTCTGCGACCGTGTAGGGCGCATGTGGACCGAAGGCTATGCTCAGTCTCGGGTGGTGCTTGAGATCATCGAATAGTGCGACGCCTTTACGCAGGGACTCGTCGGCATCGCGAGCTCCCGGAATAGGGAAGTCCAATATAGGAATGGTTATTTGCGCTCGTATCCCATGCTTATGAACAAGTTGGCTGACCACCTCAGGGAAAAAATACATATCGGAGAAACAGGTGATGCCACTTTGTAGTTGTTCAGCAATGGCCAGCTCGCTTCCCGCGTGAATGAATGCCTCGTCGACCCATCTGCTTTCCGCCGGCCATATGTGGTCGCGAAGCCAGGTCATCAGCGGGAGATCATCCGCAAGTCCGCGAAACAGGGTCATGGCCGCGTGGCCGTGGGCATTAACCAAGCCTGGCGCCAAGAGCATCCCGCTAAGCTCCCGGGTTTCTCGGGCGACGTATTGAACGGCCTCCTCGCGTGGAGCCATCAGTACGATACGGCCATCTCGAACGCCTAGCGCGTGATTCTTGAGGACGACACCGGCCGGTTCTACTGGAACAAGCCAGGTAGGCAGTAGAAGTAGGTCAAGCGGTTCGGTATTTGTATGGGGCATGAAGGCCATCTGGGCAGATTCGCGGAGGATATATAAGTGTAAAGCGTGCAACGTCTGGTTAGAAGAAACCTGGATGCTTACTATAGAAAGTCGGTGGCCTCTGCGCATGTGCTGGCAGTTCTCATCGACTGCATCGAATAAAACCTGAAAACAAGCGTTGACGTGAGTTTTCCAGTGCCTATAATGCGCACCTTCTCCGGCGCAGGCCTTTAGCGAAACCTCTTGTAAATCAAGAAGTTAGCGAAAATAAGAGCTTGCACGGATGGCGAATTCGAGTAGAATGCGCCGGGCTGACAGGGTGGTGGTAGAGCGCTTGCTACAAAATGGTAAGGCCTGGGGGCCAGGTGTTCTTTTCCACGATCAATCG
>NZ_CAKMJU010000110.1:0-21682 GCF_927416815.1 uncultured Acetobacterium sp.
ACAGGTCGAGGTGGAAGATTTCGTTGACGTTGACCAGCGGGAAAGCGAACGCCTGGTTGCCCAGCATCACCATCAGGGCGAACAGGTTGTTAAACCTGTCCGATCCCGCAGCAAACAACAGATTAATAATTGGTCGGTACGGCACAACGTGGATACAGAAATTTTTTGCCGGCTTTCTGTAAAATATCGTTAATGGATGTAACGGCTTCCAGTTTAGTGCTATAATGATCACAGTTAAATAAATACAAACTTTAAAGCAAGTGCTGAACCAGTACCGACAATTGTTACATCATGTTGTGACCTAGAGGTCAGACCCTTTGCATCGGGGCGGACACGGCGTAGCCTGTCCGATCCCGCAGCAAACAACAGATTAACAAGGGTCTGACCCCCTGGTCATTGGTCGGGACGGCGGTTTAAAAATCGCATTCAAATATCAAAAATACACTTAGAAAAGGTGACAAGATGGAAACTGAAAAAAAGAACCGTTCGATACAAGAATACGTTCCTGGTAAACAGGTAACCCTGGCTCATATTATTGCCAAACCTAAAAATGATATCTATATTAAACTGGGTCTGGATGACGAAGCCTCCGATGCCATCGGCATTTTGACCATCACCCCCAGTGAAGCCGCCATTATCGCCGCTGATGCCGCAACCAAAGCCGCCCCGGTCGAAATCGGTTTTCTCGATCGTTTCAGTGGTTCGCTTGTCATCACCGGTCGGGTTAGTGATGTCAAAGCTGCCGTTTCTGAAATCCTCAATACCCTTAACCATATTTTAGGATTCGACATTCCTAAAATCACCTACTCTTAAGTAAATGGCCAGCAATCGAAAACGGGTGGCCCTCATCGGAAAAATTGGCAGCGGCAAAACCACCCTGATGCAACGCTTAAATGAAGAAGAACTTAAGTATTCCAAGACCCAAATGGTCAGTTACTACGACGATTTTATTGACACCCCTGGGGAGTTTATCGAACTCCCGTTTTTTTCACGCCAGGCCATCAATATTACGATGGATGCCGGGCTGGTGATCCTGGTCTGTTCCTGTATGGATTCCCAGAATGCCTTTCCACCGAATTTTATCCATACCTATAATATTCCCTCGATTGGTGTGATCACAAAAACTGACCTGCCCGAATGTAATATTAAACGCAGTCGCAACCTGCTGATCTATGCCGGTGTCAACCCCAAACATATCTATGTGGTCAGTGCCTATAACAGCGAAGGAATCCCCGAGTTAGAAGCTGCTATCCACCATTATATGGAACCACACCGCAATAAATAAGGAAGTGAAAAAATGACCTATGACAGCTATGGCAATTTAACAGTGGCAGGCGTTGCCAGTTATCTTAAAGAAAAGAAGGTCTTTCCTGCCGATGCCGACCTTAGCGTGGTCGATTTGCACGCAGTAAAAGAAAGTATTGAAGGCTTTGTTAACTTAATCTATCATGTTTACGACCAATCCGGGAAATCAGTGATCATGAAACAAATGCTCTCGCTGCCGCGGTTTCGGATCGAGGACGAAAAAAATAATACTGTCGAAGAAACTAATGGCGAAGGCTGGATCCTCGATCTGGGACGGATGCGTTCAGAGATTGCCACCCTAATTTTTTGGAACTCGGTCTATCCCGGCATCAGTCCTGAAATATACCTCTTTGATGAACCCAACCGGATCATTGTCATGGAAGATTTAATGGATTTGAGCCTGCTCCGTTTTGAACTCTGCCGAATGGTTAAACACGGCCATTTTACTGCTAAGATTGGCGCCTTTTTTGCCCGTAATCTTTTTTTCTCATCCAATTTACATTTGACTAATTATAAAAAATCCGAAGTTGAACGGTTTTTTATTAATCCGGAATACACGGCTCTGGCCCCCTTTCTTTTTCGCGAAAGCATCGGTGTTTCCTGGGAGCGGGAGATGGTTTCTGGCACCGACGAAAAACGTGCCCTCCTGGTCGATGATCCTCAGATTCAGGCCGAATTCAAACGTCTGGAAAATAAATTTTTACATGACAAGGAATGTCTAATCCATACTGACCTTCATAGCTCCAACATCATGATCAGCTTTGATGACGTGCGGATCATCGATGGCGAGTTTGCCGGCTTCGGGCCGCTGGCTCAGGATTTTGGCCGACTCACTGGCAGTTTAACCCTGAACTACATTTCCTGGTTTGGCGATGAGTCGCCAACGGCCACCGAAAAGGCCGATTTTCAGGCCTATCTACTGACTACTATCACCGATCTCTATCGCACCTTTCACAACGAATTTCGCCAGCTGGTTGAAACCCACCGTGATGAAAGCTACAGCTTAAAAAGCCTCGATGTCGATGCCTATCTGATCGATCAGCTTCAGAACGCCTTGTCATACACAGGGGTCAATGTCCTATCGCGTTTATCTAACCGCGGCATCTGCTATGATCTGCTGCGGCTTCCGGAATCAAAACGACTGCTTCCCTGTCTCCTGGGCATGGACATTGCCAGGGAAGTGATGCGAAACCATAAAAATTATACCAGCATAAGCGACTATATCCAGTTACTAAAAAACCTGGCTTAACAACGCAAAATACCGCTGTTTTCAGAAATGAAAACAGCGGTATTTTATGTTATTATGTTTTTCTATTTTGCCCGGCTATGCCGTTCTAGCCAACTCTGAATTCACGATTCTGCTAGTTATTAGACCTTATTCGATGACCGTAATGGGGTCACCTTCTTTAATGTAGCCGCCTTCGATCACAGCCGTAAAAACCACTTCATTGGCCAATATACATTTTCCGTCTTGGTCTGCGATTTCACAGCCAAAACATTTCTTGCCAATCTGGGTTATTTCCTGAAGTGTTTCCCCGATCTTCACCCGGCTACCCAGTGGCAGTTTAAACAGTTTGATATCTGCAGTTGTAATATTTTCGTTGAATCTGTCGGTACACAAACCGACCCCATTCATTTCAGCCAGCCGTTTCTTGCTGTCGCGACCGATCAGACAAACCTGCCGCTTGTCGCGACCGCCGTGGCTGTCTCCTTCAAGACCAAAACCCTCTATGAATTGAGCCGGCTGATCCAAGTGAATCCGCTGACCCTTTTTGACACTTTGATAAATGGCTGCTACCTTTCCGACTGGCCTCATCCACTGCCCTCGCTTTCTTTTAAGGTCACTTCTAAATAAAATACTCGCAATTACCTTTTTCATGATACGACTTGACCAAGTCAGCCAAGGTGATATTATCGACCACATTTTCTACTGCATCTTTGATTTGCCGCCAGATATCAACAGTAACACAGCGGTCGGCACGGTCACAGCTACCCGGCTCATCCAAGCAGGCTACCGGAGATAATTCACCTTCCATCAGCCGTAAAATCATCCCAACCGTGTATGCTTCCGGCGGATTGGCCAGTTGGTAACCCCCTTGCGATCCCCGAACACTTCTAACAAAGCCTGCTCGTGAAATCTGGGTGATGATTTGCTCTAAATATTTTTCTGAAATCTCCTGACGCTCAGCAATCCGTTTGATGGGAATATATTCGCCGGTATTGTTAATCGCCAGGTCCAGCATCAGGCGCAGGGCATATCGCCCTTTTGTTGATATTTTCATGACGTATATAACCCCGTTGACAGATAGCGTTCGCCGGTATCCGGCAATAGTACCACGATCGTTTTTCCCTTGTTTTCAGGACGTTTGGCCAGCTCAGTAGCGGCATACAGAGCCGCTCCGGAAGAAATTCCAACTAGCAGACCTTCTTTTTGAGCAACCTCTCTTGCGGTCTTAAAGGCGTTGTCATTACTGACTTTAATAATTTCATCATAAACAGCCGTATTTAAAACCCCTGGGACAAAACCGGCTCCAATTCCCTGAATCTTATGGGGTCCGGGACTACCGCCGGATAGGACCGGTGAAGCCTCCGGTTCAACCGCAATAATTTGAACCCCGGCTTTCTTTTCTTTTAATACTTCACCGACTCCGGTTATGGTTCCTCCGGTGCCAATGCCAGCTACAAAAATATCCACTTGACCATCGGTATCATTCCAGATTTCAATGGCAGTCGTTTGGCGATGAATTTCGGGATTGGCGGGGTTTTCAAACTGTTGCGGCATAAAAGCATTGGGAATGGTTTCTGCCAATTCAGTGGCTTTAGCGATAGCACCCTTCATTCCGGTTGCCCCTGGTGTCAATACCAACTCCGCGCCGAGTGCCGAAAGCAAATTGCGCCGTTCAACACTCATGGTTTCCGGCATTGTTAAAATAATGCGATAACCTTTGGCGGCGGCTACAAAGGCCAGCCCAACCCCAGTGTTACCACTGGTTGGTTCGATAATTACGGTACCTTCTTTGATCAGCCCGGCTTTTTCGCCGGCTTCAATCATCGCAAAACCAATCCGATCCTTGACTGAGGATAGCGGATTAAAATATTCCAGCTTGGCGATTAGCTTGGCTTCCAGCTCCAGGCTTTTTTCGTAGTTCGATAATTCCAATAAGGGTGTATTGCCAATTAAATCGGTTAGATTTTTTGCAATTTTAGACATCTTCTTACCTCACTTTATTCATTAAATTATTAATCAATTATTTTTTTGATTGCATTCTTTAAATCATATCATTTCGATATGATTAGCTAGGTTCATTATATGCCTGATACTTTTCTTTGTCAACTAAAAAATGCCGGATTTCTCCGGCATTTAAAATTTTAAGCATTAATGTAGTACCGACAATTGTTCGGCACGTTAAGTTCTCGATAACCTAAAGACGATCAGGCATCTTTTTTAGGATGACTTTCCTTTTCCTCAGCTTCTACCCGCGACCAGAAACGCTTGCCTTCAGGGTGAGCATCTTCACCGGCAACCTTGGCATACTCATTGAGCGCATGGCGCTGTTCACGATTAAGCTTACGCGGCACTTCCACTTTGATGGTGATAAATTGATCACCGCGACCACGACCATTGACGTTGGGAACGCCTTTTCCTTTTAAGCGGAAAACCTTGCCGTTTTGGGTACCTTCTGGTATTTTAAGCTTGATCTTGCTGTCAATGGTAGGCACCACAATGCTGTCGCCCATGGCTGCCTGAGCATAGGTGATCGGCAGTTCATAGTAAATATCGTCATCGTTTCGTTTAAATAAGGGATCTTCGCGGACACTGATATAGACTAGCAAATCTCCGGTACTGCCATGGTTTGGCCCGGCATTGCCCTGGCCTCTTAGTGGCAGAATCGAGCCGTCGTATACCCCAGCTGGGATTTTGATACTGATGGTGCGTTCCTTGGATTCAAGGCCGGAGCCATGACAGGTGGGACAGGGTTTATCAATGATTTTGCCTTCACCATGGCACTTGTCGCAGGTGTGAACCTGCTGAACCGTTCCAAACGGAGTCTGTTGGCGGACATAAACCTGACCGGCACCGCCGCATTGATCACAGGTTTTTGACGTTGAGCCTTTTTCGGCTCCTGAGCCACCACAGCTTCCACACTCTTCGTTACGTTTGATTTTAATCTTCTTTTCAATACCAAAAACAGCCTCATGGAAAGACAGATTGATATTGATCTTCATATCCGATCCACGGTTGGAACGACGACCGCCACGACCGCCGCCAAATCCGCCGCCGCCGCCAAAGGCACTAAAAATATCGCCAAAGATATCCTCAAAACCGCCAAAGCCACCGCCACTAAAACCGCCACCGCCGTAACCGCCGGCACTGGGGTCTACCCCGGCATGGCCATATTGATCATAACGGGATTTTTTCTCTTCGTCGCTTAAGATTTCATAGGCTTCATTGGCTTCCTTGAATTTTTCTTCAGCAACACTATCCCCCGGATTTTTATCCGGATGGAATTCCATGGCCTTTTTTCGATAGGCTTTTTTTATCTCATCCGGGCTGGAATCTTTACCGACCCCCAGCACCTCATAGTAATCTCTTTTTTCACTCATAAATACTCTCACCTCTTTTGAATCCTAAACGCCAACTAACCAACTATTAATTATACCTTTTTGAAGCAACGTGTCAAAGCCTTTTTTCGTAGAGCGTGGTATTCCCAAAAGTTGGAAACAAACCTTAATATTAGTACCGACAATTGTTACATCATGTTGTACGCATCGGAGCAGACACGGCAGAGCCTGTCCGATTCCGCGGCGAACAACAGATTAACAATTGGTCGGTACGGCACACCAAACCCACTTGGCTCGTTGCCTCCACGAAAAAGAGTGGCAGCCTTGGCTGCCACTGGTTTTTGCCGGTTACAGGCAAATCTTACTCTTTTACTTCCTCATATTCAGCATCGACAACATCATCATCATCGCCTTGATCTGATGAATCTTGCTCGTCAGGAGCTTGCTGAGCCGCTGCTTCTTCATACATTTTCTGAGCTAGTGGATAGAAGGCTTCATTGAGTGCTTCGGTCGCCTTGGTAATGGCTTCGACATCGTCGCCTTCGCTGGCAGTTTTCAGTTCAGTCATTGCTGCTTCAACCTTAGCCTTATCCTCATCTGAAACCTTGCCTTCCATTTCTTTTAATGACTGCTCGGTTTGATAGATGGTTGAATCGGCAATATTTTTCGCTTCAATTAAGGCTTTAATTTTTTTATCTTCTTCTGCGTGTTGTTCTGCTTCTTTAACGGCTTTATCAATTTCATCATCACTCATGTTGGTGGTCGATTTAATCACGACATTTTGAGACTTGCCGGTTCCCATATCCTTAGCCGATACATTAACAATCCCATTGGCATCAATATCAAAGGTTACTTCAATTTGTGGAATACCACGTCGAGCTGATGGAATACCGGTTAATTGGAAGCGTCCCAAGGTTTTGTTATCTTTGGACATTTCTCGTTCACCCTGTAAAACATGGATGTCAACCGCGGTCTGATTATCCGCTGCTGTCGAGAAGGTCTGGCTTTTCTTGGTAGGGATGGTGGTATTTCGGTCGATTAATCGGGTAAACACACCTCCCAGAGTTTCAATACCCAGTGATAATGGGGTTACATCAAGAAGTAATACATCATGGACTTCACCTGCTAATACACCAGCCTGGATAGCCGCTCCGATGGCCACACATTCATCCGGGTTAATGCCTTTATAGGCATCTTCACCAGTAATATTCTTAACCGCATCCTGTACTGACGGTGTTCTTGTCGAACCACCAACCAGAATGACCTTATCCAATTCATTTTTGGAAATTCCGGCATCCTTCATGGCTTTTTCAACTGGTCCAATGGTATTCTTGACCAGGTCTGAGGTTAATTCATCAAATTTTGCTCGGGTCAGTGATAATTCTAAATGCTGAGGACCCTCTGCTGTTGCCGTAATAAAGGGTAAATTAATATCTGATTTCATAACGGTTGATAATTCAATTTTTGCTTTTTCAGCCGCTTCTTTAAGTCTCTGAAGTGCCATTTTATCATTTTTAAGATCAAGTCCGTGGGTTTTCTTAAACTCGGCTGCCATCCAATCGATGATTTTCTGGTCGAAGTCATCACCACCCAGGTGATTATTCCCATTGGTTGACTTAACTTCGAAAACGCCATCGCCCAACTCCAGGATCGAGACATCAAAGGTTCCGCCACCAAGGTCATAGACCATGATCTTGTCATTGGCATCTTTATCTAAACCATAGGCTAAGGCTGCTGCAGTTGGTTCATTGATAATTCTTAGAACTTCCAGTCCGGCAATCCGGCCGGCATCCTTGGTTGCCTGTCTTTGGGCATCACTAAAGTATGCAGGAACGGTAATAACCGCTTTACTAACCGTTTCGCCCAGATAAGCTTCAGCATCGGCTTTTAATTTTTGCAGGATCATCGCTGAAATTTCCTGTGGTGTATAATTTTTATCATCAACTGTTACTTTGCGATCGGTACCCATATCACGTTTAATTGAAGAAATGGTGCGATCCGGATTGGTAACTGCCTGTCGTTTGGCCACCTGTCCAACTAGTCGTTCGCCATCTTTGGCAAAAGCTACTACTGATGGGGTGGTTCTATTTCCTTCTGCGTTAGGGATAACAACGGCTTCACCGCCTTCTAAAACGGCTACACAAGAGTTTGTCGTTCCTAAGTCAATCCCGATAATTTTTTCTTTGCTCATATCTATTTCCTCCTAAGAATGTTTACGATTTTATTTAGTGAATATTATTAAAATGAAAATTGCGAACCGGTGATTTCACCTGCAAATTTTCAATTTTAGACTGTTTTATTTTTTACACTAGTTTCTACATACGTTGAATTAAACTTTTGCAAGTTGAACTGCCAATTGTGCAGTGTGCGGGCGAAGGTCTGACCCCTTGGTCATCACGGATCGCCCCTACGGGACAATATTTTATTCAACTTATATTGCTTTATTCTATTAACTTAATTTACTATGTTTTTATTTGCTGCAAACCTTAACCATCGCTGGCCGGATCACCTTACCCTTAAATTTGTAGCCTTTTTGGAAAACATCAATAATATCCTGGTCTTCCTTTTCGTCATCCGCACCGACCGCCACACCGTGGTGGAGATTCGGATCGAAGGGACCTTCACAAACAATTTCTTCTAGACCTTCTTCTTTAAGGACATCCTTGAGCTGTCTAAAAACCATATCTAATCCGTCAATATAACCCCTGGCTTCCTCGCTGGCATCGGTTAAGGCGGCTTCGGCTCGTTCTAAGTTGTCCATAACTGGCAACAGCTTAGTCGCAAAGTTTTCTGATGCAAACTGATACATTTCTGTTTTTTCTTTTTGACTGCGCTTTTTGAAATTTTCAAAATCAGCCTGAAGTCGAACCAGTCGATTCAAGATAGCCTCATCCTCCTTTACAATCTCTTTCAAAACCTCTTCTGGCGATACCGCTTCGTCAATTTCATCTGTTAATTCCTCGTCAGTTAGCGGTTCGGCTTCATCTATCCGGGTTTTATCATTTTCTTCGATGGTCTCTGTTTTGATTTCTTCTGTTTTGATTCCCTCTTCTTTTATCATATAATCACCTATTTCATTAATAAATTTGAGATATGTAAATTTAACTCATTGCGAATGTAATTAAGCACTGACGATACATTGTCATAGTTCATCCGGGTCGGCCCGATAACCCCAAAGGCACCCATCATCTCCCCATCCAGTTCATAAGTGGAGGTGATAATGCTAAAATCCTTAAGATTTTCATTGTCATTCTCGCTGCCTATTTTGATCCGAATGACCCGATTGCCATCCTTGGATGTCATCATTTCTGACAATACCTGTTTTTCCTGGACAATATTGATCAGTTGTTTGATCTTATTGACATCACTAAATTCCGGATAATTAAAAAGGTTCGTTAGCCCAGTCGAGTGAACTTCTGAGTCATCCTCCATTAAGGCTTTCTTGAGGTGGGGGATAATCTCATGGATCAGCTTACTTTCAGCTGGCGACATTTCCTGAATCTGATCAATCAGCTCCGAACTCATGTCACTGAGAATGGTGTTTTTCAAGAATCCATTGATCACGTTGGAAAGCTTTAGCGCCAGAATCGCGTCAACCTCCTGGGAAAGGGTTACCTCAATATTCTTGGCCATCCCCTCCTGGGTCACTACTACCATAAGTACCCTGTTTTTAATTAAAGAAACAATCTGAACATGCTTGCAATTAAAATTTGTAACCCGAGGTGCCAGAACCACCGCAGTGTAATTGGTTAACTGTGATAGAACCTGCGCCGTATGGGACATCGTTGGCCCCAGTTCGGTATTGTGATCCAAAAATCCGCGATGAATATCGGTTCGGATCATTTTCTCAAGTTTCTGAATCTCCATGATTTCATCCACATAATAGCGATAGGCCTGCTGGGTTGGAATCCGTCCCGAAGAGGTATGGGGTTGAACCAGAAAACCTAATTCCTCAAGATCGGCCATTTCATTACGGATGGTCGCCGGGCTGATGCCCAGGTTACATCTTTTTGAAAGGGTACGGGAGCCAACCGGCTCGGCGGTATTGATGTAATCACGGATGATCACTTCGAGTATTTTCTTTTTACGTGCATTAAGTTCCATGATTCACCTCGTTATTAGCACTCACAATAATCGAGTGCTAACATCTGAATTAAATATAACATCCTGCTCCTACTTTGTCAACTAGTTTCTATAATAGCTTACTCACCTTTTAAAGTTTTCTTAAGATATTTTTTTGATCTGATTTCATCTATAAAAAGGCCATAAATACCTGATTGGCAAAGTCTTGTCCTCGCGGTGTCAGCTTTAAATCCACGCCATCCCATTGCAACAAGCCATCGGCAATCAGCGGCTTGATTACTTCTCCATAAGAGACAAAATAACTCTGACCAAAGCGGGCGATAAAATCAGCCTCCCGAATTCCAGCCAGCTTGCGCAAACCTAAAAACATCCACTCACTCATCATTTCCTGGGCTTCCATCAGCGGCTCTAAACTTCCCGGGGATTCTCCGGCTGTTAATCGATCAATATATTGACTGAGTTTAGTGGTATTGCCGTAACGCCTGCCATTATAGTAACCATGGGCACCCAGGCCAAAGCCCAGATAGCTTGCCAGCTCCCAATATTTAAGATTGTGGCGGCTTTGATAGCCCGGTTTACAGTAACTGGAGATTTCATAGTGCGCGTAGCCCTGTTCCTTTAGAAAAGCATCCACTGCCCAATGCATTTCCCGCTCCTCATCTTCATCCGGCAGATTAAGCTGTCCTGCCTCAACCCAGTTGGCCATTGGAGTGCCTGGCTCTAAAATCAGGCTGTAACAGGACAGATGGGTCGGCGAAAACGCCATTAGCGCTGTCAATGTCTCGATCACATCAAATAACTTCTGACCCGGTAATCCCACCATCACATCGACGCTGATGTTTTCAAAGCCGGTGCTTTTTAAAATCTCCATCGATTTAATAAAGTCCGACTGACTGTGAACCCGACCGAGGATTTTAAGCAGAAAGTCCTGCCAGGCCTGTAGGCCGATACTGATCCGGTTGATCCCCGCTTTTTTGTAATGACTGGCCTTTTCTTTGGTTAAGGTTCCCGGATTAATTTCGATCGTGATCTCAGCCTCATCTTTAATCACAAAGACTTCCCTTAAAAGGAACAGGCTTTTTTCAATATGTTCAGCCGCAACCGAGGATGGGGTGCCACCGCCAAAATAAATCGTGTCAACGACCGGCCTAACCGAATCGATATTCACTGCGGCAAAATTTTTTATTTCTTGATATAGGGCTTTAAAATAATCTGTGATTTTCTCCTCACCCAGACAGGAAAAGGAAGCAAAATCGCAGTAAGCACATTTTTTTAGGCAAAATGGTATATGGCAATAGATTCCCACTGTTTTTTGTGGATTACTGGCATGTTCCTGAATTTTTATGGTATTCATGATTACTCCTCTCATTTTAAAGACTTTTTTTCTTAAGTTTATGCTATAATCATAACATAGTCATCACTTATAATCATTGCATTGTTATTGCCTTGTCATTGCATTATCATTGTATATAAACTAGAAATTAACGAAGTCACAGAAAGGAAATCATCAATGAAAAAAGTAACCACCATCGCTATTATTGCCGGCGCTGTTGCTGCCGTTCCAGCCTATTTTCTGGTGAGAAGGCTGCTCCAAAAAAAACAGCTGGCGCAAACCCCATCGGTTCTTAATGCTAACCTTAAAGCCAATCCGCAAGCTATTTTGACCCAAAGTTCACCAGCTAAAAATCAGTCAGCCACAGAACTTTTCGATCAAGATAAACTGCAAGCAGTCATCTCCGCAGACCTTAATCCGATCAAAACGGATCAAGCAAAAAAGACTTATCCGGGGCTGATTGCGCCAAATGGACGAATCCTGTATAATTTTAAAGATGAAAATAATCTGATCTTCTGCGAAGAAACCCAGCTGGGCAAACGGCTGATCCAACTGGAAAACTCCATCAATATCCGCGACATCGGCGGCTATACCGGAATTGATGGCCGAAAGATAAAATGGCGGAAGGTTATCCGCAGTGAAGAACTGGCTCATCTCTCCGATAAAGACGTGGCCTATTTTGCCGCTTTGCGACTCAAACACGTCTTTGACTTTAGAAATAAATCCAAATCAGAACGGCAGGCCGACCGACTCCCTAAAACCGCCGAGTATCACCTGCTCCCGATTTTTTCAAGCGCCGATATGGAACTGGATCACAAGGATTTCACCAAACCCGGAGCTGTCGATGAATTCATGCGTCACATCTACAAAATCCAGACCGAAGACCGCGCCCAACGCTTTGCCGAAGTGCTTAAGTATTTAACCGAACCATCAGAATTCCCGATTCTTTACCACTGCACCAACGGCAAAGACCGCACCGGCTTTATGACCTATCTGATTTTAAGCCTGTTGGGCGTCAAGGAGGAGGTAATCCTGTCCGATTATACCCTCACCAACCTGACCTTTGATGAAAGCTTTAACCTACTGGGCAATATCATGTCCGAGGAACTGGGCATCGAAAATTACCACCTCTGGGAATTTTACGGGGTTAAGCCGGCCTGGTTAAAGATTTCAATGGATTATGTCAATAGCAATTTTGGAAATGTCGAAAGCTATTTAATGGAAAAAACCGATTTGCGGGAGAAAGATTTTAAGAAGATCCGCGATAATTTGTTAGCCAAGTAATTGTGGTGGTATGGATGATCACCGATGACCAAAGCCTCAGACCATCGCCTTTGAACCGCAGCAAACCGCGATATGACAAACGAAACGTCCCCATGTCATACGCCCGGAAACCCAATCCAAATTTTAAGGAGGACACGCCCATGCAAATGGAACAATTGGGAAAAATTGCCCGAGAGGCCGGTATTTTACTGGCCGCCACCGATACTAGAAAACGCAACGCTGGCCTGCTCGCGATTGCCAAAGCGCTGCAAGAAAACACCGACGCCATTGTCGCCGCCAACCAGGCAGACATGAAACGCTCAAAGGAAGAGCAACTGGGAGCTCCGCTGCTCAAGCGCCTGACCTTTGATGCGGACAAAATTAATGACGTGATCCAGGGTATTCACAGTCTAATTGAACTAAGTGATCCACTAGGAGCTACCAAGCTCTCAACCCAGCTGGACGAAGGTCTGGATCTCTACAAGGTCACCTGTCCAATCGGGGTGATTGGGGTTATTTTTGAATCTCGACCTGATGCCTTTGTGCAGATTTCGACTCTTTGCCTGAAAAGCGGCAATGCCGTGCTCTTAAAAGGCGGTCGCGAAGCACTGGAAACCAATCGGATCCTGGCCAAAATTATTGATCAAGCTACCGCTTCGGTGGGTCTACCTGCTAATTGGATCCAAAATCTGGAAACCCGCGAAGACGTCACCGCCATGCTGGCGCTAGATCAGTACATTGATCTGATCATTCCCCGGGGTTCGAATAGCTTTGTTCAATATATTATGAACAATTCCAATATCCCGGTAATGGGTCACGCCGATGGCATCTGCCATGTTTATGTCCATGAGGACGCTGATCTGGCGCAAGCTGTCGCGATTATTGTGGATTCCAAAACCCAGTACGTGGCGGCCTGCAATACCTTAGAAACGCTGCTGGTTAATCAGAACATTGCGGAAGCACTACTGCCATCACTTAAAACCGCACTGGAAGCAAAGGGTGTTCATATTAAGGGCGACACCGCCACCCAGGCGATTATCGCAGTGGAAGCAGCCACTGAAATCGACTGGAAAACCGAATATCTGGATTATATCCTATCGATAAAAATTGTTCCTGATCTGGCTGCCGCGATTAATCACATTAACACCTACGGGTCTGGCCACACCGATGTGATTTTAACTACTACCGAAGCGACCGCCCAAACCTTTATGACCCTAGTCGATTCCGCCGGAGTTTTTTGGAACTGCTCGACCCGTTTCAGCGACGGTTTCCGTTTCGGCTTTGGCGCTGAGGTGGGAATCAGCACCGGTAAGCTCCATGCCCGCGGCCCGGTGGGGCTCGATGGGCTGCTGAGTTATAAATTTAAGTTGCTGGGACACGGCCAATGCGTGGCCGATTATGCCAGTGGCAAGAGTCAGTTTACCCATGTGAACCAGGACACCAGCTGCCCGATATGATGTAGGTTAGCGTGCGGGCGGGTACTAACCGCCCCTACGAACTCATGCGTTACGCTGGTTTGAATTTTTTACTACGCTGCTAACTTGGGTCGTTGCGGCGAGGATCTGACTCCTTGGTCATTCTCAATCGGCCGCCAATAACATGACAAACGAAACGTCCCCATGTCATAAAACGTCCCCATGTCATATACAATTAAAGAGAGGTATCCTATGAAATCAAAAAAACTTATCTTAGCCAGCTTGATTCTAGTTTCCCTGACTGCCCTTCTTTTTACTGGCTGCACACCTGCTGCCGAGAAAAAAGATGATTCCAAGACTGAGATTCCTAACCCGATGGTGGAATATGCTTCAAGTGAAGCAATCAAGGACGCGATCGGCTTTAGCTTTGAAAGCTTACCCGCTGGGATTACAGATGTCAAGTATTTTACGATCGCTGACAACCTCGCTCAGGCTGACTTTGCCCTGGGTGGCGTCAGCTACACGGTTCGAAAGGCTGACCCCGAGGTGGAGAATTGGTCTGGGGTTTATCGCGCGTTTGACAATGGCCAGACAAAAACCAATCTTTCCGGAGCTGAGGTATTATTCCAGTATGACGACGGAGCCGGTTTGGCTACCTGGAGCACCGAAAACTACAATTTTTCGGTTTACTGCGCCGAGGGGTTTGATTTGGCGGGGATGGAAGCAATTGTCGATGCGGTATCCTAACCGCTCTCATTGCGATCAACTAAAAGAGCTGCCAAAGTCTAATTCTTTGGCAGCTCTTTTTATTTTACTATTTTTTTGTCACAGCGCCTGCCACATCTTGAAATTCTCAGCCCTTCCAGTTACAATATATTATAAAATGAAGGGGGATAAGAAATGCAAAAATTACTAAAAAGTGGAATCAGGTTGTTAATTATTATGATCTTAGTCAGCTTAATCCCAGTATCGGTATCGGCAGAGGGGCTGGTTCCCGAAAAAAAGATTGAAATGGCAGGTTTTGAAGCTATTGAGGCCAGCACAATATACCACGGCGATGCGATTTATTCTGATGTGCTTTCATCGACCTTTTTCCGGTGGAAGAGTACTATTATGACTTATCTTATCGATAATCATGATCGTAGCAAAACTGTTGTTGAGGCAAACGAAAAAAGAAAAATAATAACGCTAGCCGATTATGACGTTGACAATCAACTAATCTCTGAAAAAGTCATTGATTTTGAATTGCCAATCTTTGGTGCTTTTTATCATGGTGAGCAATATAACTATATTGCCTTTGGCCAGGAGAACCGTGAAGAAAACAACGCCAAAGAAGTCATTCGGATTGTCCGATATGACAAAAACTTCAACCGGATTGACAGTGTCTCAATTACCGGAGGCGACAGTTTTACAATAATCCCCTTCGCTTTTGCCTGCGGCAGAATGAGTGAGCATGGCAACGAACTGGTTCTGCACACCTCACGGCAGCGATATATAACCTCTGATGGGTTAAACCATCAGTCTCAGCTGACCATCATTGTTGATACCCAAACGATGACAGTAACAAATGACCTGGGACAATTCCAGGCCAATCATGTCAGCCATTCCTTTGACCAATATGTTCAATTTGACGGCAATGACCATGTATTAATTGATCACGGTGATGGCTATCCCCGGTCAATTGTTCTCAATAAAGAATCAGGCAGCACATATTCTGAAGTCGACCTATTTAATATTCCGGGACGTATTGGGGCAGTTTGTACCGGTGTTTCGGTTGGCGGGTTTGAAATCTCTGCCAATTATTACATCGTCGCTATGAATACCATTGATCATTCAAAGGTGACGGAGTATACATCTTATGAAATGATCGGTTTGGATCGGGACCAACGGGATATTTTACTTTGTCTTTTACCCAAAAACAGCCTTAACAGTGCCGATGTCAAACAAATCACCCTGGCAAACTATGTCGATACCGATAAGATTGGCTCGGTTCCTAAATTGGTGAAAATTACTGATGATAAGCTCATGGTTTTGTGGCAGGAATTCAGTATTATCGACGAATACAACACTCAAACAGGAGATCTAAAATATGTTTTAATCGATGGCAATGGAAAGCGTAGTAGCGACGTTCAGTCCATCTCAGGGTTTAAGCTGGGCGAAAGTGATCCCCAATTAATTGACAATGAGGTGATCTGGTGCACCCACGAAGAAGGTTTTAGAAAGCTTTATGCCGTCCCCCTGTCCGGCTCCCCCAAAATAAGTGTTTCATCATTCACCACCGATAAAGAATCCGGCCAAATTGCAGGCACACCAATTGCTTTAACTGCCAGTGCCATCGGCGGCAGCGGTTCCTATCAATATAAATTTTACTATCAAAATGAATCACAGACATCTGTTATTCAGGATTTTTCAAGTGCCGCCACCGCTAACTTCATCCCGGAAACTGCCGGCAGCTATATCCTATTGGTGGATGTAAAAGATCGCTCCGGAAAAACGGCTACCAAAAGCATCGCTGATTTTCAGATAATCGATGCCCCTAAACCCATTGTTAAACAATTTGAAGCCGATAAGGCATCCGGACAATTTCCCAAAACAAGCATTCAACTCCGTGCTGAAGGCAGTGATGGTAAAGCCCCTTATGAATATAAGTTCTATTACCAATATGGTGCTGAGACCACCACCATACAGAACTTTTCGGCCGCCAATACGGCCGACTTCAAACCAACACAGGCTGGAATATATGGGCTCACAGTTGAAATAAAAGATTCCCGCGGCAATATCGCCACCAAAACGATTGATAATTATCAGATTCTAAAACCAGAACAAGATATTTCGACCCATTATAGCACCCACGTTCAAAACGTCGGCTGGCAAGACTGGGCTCAAAACGGAGCAGTTAGTGGAACCTTTGGAGAAGGGTTACGGCTTGAAGGCGTCCGGATCTATTTAATTTCAAAGTCAAACTATAATTTGAGTGTATCCTATAGCACCCATATTCAGAATATTGGTTGGCAGGAACCTCAAAACGCTGGTTTTATCAGCGGAACAACAGGAAAGGGTTTGCGCTTAGAAGCGATTAAAATAAATCTAAGCGGCTTAGATTCAGATCTGTTTGATGTCTACTACCAGGTTCATGCTGAAAATTTCGGCTGGCTGGATTGGGCTAAAAATGGTGAAGAATCGGGTACTGCCGGCTTTGGCTACCGTTTAGAAGGGCTTCGAATTCTGGTTGTCCCAAAAGGTGATCCCGCTCCCGGCAAAACCGCCAGACCATTTGTGAATAACTGAAAAAAACAACGAACCGGATAACGGTTCGTTGTTTTTTTATGCTTTGTCAGCTTTTTCTTAAAAAGCTAAGGTGTTGAGATTGATGTAATTTCAAACGGATCGCCAATACTTACAGAACCATCATTTTTCTTTAATGCAATCGTATATTGCTTTGTCAGTCCAAAATAGGTCTCAATAGGGTTCGCCGTTGATGGTTTTATAATAACCGTATCAGTATCCCCTATATCGTCTGTTGATGTAGCTCTGACAATCATATTGGGATCCTCAGCGACTACTTCTAACTTGTTACTGTCGCTGACTGTAACGCTAAACTTAGTTGGATCATAACAATCAGCGGCTACCAGCCATGGTGCTGTTACACTGAACTTACCTTTATGAGTAGTTTGATCAGCCATTATGACTTCAAAAGCATTTTCCAGACTTGTTTTTGCCGCTGCTTTAGTATCGGTAACATAGGTATTCGCTGCCGCAACGGTAGCCGTTGCCTGTGAGTTGTTTACCGCCGCTGTTGTCAGGTTTTCTAGTGCTGTTTTTAAGGCTGCGGTTGTTGCCGGGGTAATGCCAGCTTCAAATCCAGTCTTAGCTGTTGTGGCAGCGGTATGTGCGGTTTTGATTGTGCTAGCAGCGTTATAACGTAGGTCGGCGGCTGTTTTTCTGGCATCAAAGACAGTTCCTCCGGAAACATTTTTATAAGCTGTTATTTTAGCTTCGGCTTCAGTTTTTGCTGATGTTGCATCATTCTGATTGGCACCTATTAAAAAATCTACCGTCGCTGCCGATTTTGTTTCATAATCACTAAGGGCTGTCTCCGCAGCCTCGGCGGCACTGGCTTCTGGTGTTTTTACAAGTGCCCCTCTTAATTTTTCAAGTTCGCCACCTGCTAAATCGTATTCTGTTTGCGTATTCTTCTCGACACTATAGCCGGTTATATAGCTATTGTAAGCTGTTTCATAAGGTTCCCAGGTGCTTTTTGTGTAAAGAGCACTTTGGGCTTTTGCAATTAAAAACTGCTCAACTGCGTTCCCAAACTTGGTTCCAAGACCGATCTGCGGTTTTTCCTTTAAGAATTGTTGTGCTGCTGCCAGTTGTTTGGCAGCTTCTAAAACAACAGTGCTAGTCTTAATCTTGATCGGCTCCGCCATTAGTGTATTCTCAATATTATTGTACACCGAAAGGTAAGCCGATAAGCTTGATTTTGTGTACTTCGCTGCCGCTGCTTCCTGATCGGTTATTTCTTTTAAGGGTACTTTTGCAACCTCGGTATAATAAGGTGTCATATCAATAATTGTTTTAACCGCATTCTTAGCGGTGAGAATATTCCTGGTCGCCGTGTTTATCTTATCTGCATCAGCACTGATATATTCGGCATTAGGAACGCCTTTTCCGGTGTTGTCAAAATTGGCATACATTTTTACAACGGTACTATAAAAGTCCCAAGATTGATAATAACTATGCTGCGGATAATTTGCACCGCAATAGTCGATATACCTTTGTGTAATCTCACCATTTCCTTTGGCATTTTTTGTTTGCAGATCAAAACTGTATAAAGAAATCGCCTTCATAAATTCATCAAATCGACCAACCGGTATCAGCTTGGTTTGGGCTGCTGTTATGGCCGCTATCGCTGCTTCAATTTCGAGCTTACTGTTTTCTTTATTGACAATATTAGCCGGTAATTTTATCACAATCTCGTAATCAACCCAGGATTCGGCCGTATAATCGGCTTTCTTGGCACTGCTTTTTAGACTTTCGTAGGCGGCATAGGCATCGTGCGCTATCAAACCGTCGACATTTAAAGCACCCCAGGCTGTTTGAATAGCAGTAATGGCAGCAGCGATTTTTTCAGCACTATCCTCTGCTGTTACTCTATTGGCAGTAACAACTTTTTCATAGGTACTCCACGGTACTTTACGATAATCGATCTTCTTCTTAGCATTTTCTGCGACCAAATTCAGATAAACCTGATACTCTGCAGCTATCGGAACTAATTCTAACTGGGCATCCGTGATCGCTTGAATCGATTTTGAAATCAGTTCCTGAGCATCCTCTGTTGTGCGTTTATTGGCATTTACAACCTTTTCGTATACCTTCCATGAAGTCGTTGTTGATGTTGCTTTAAGTGCTTCACCCTGGGCTAACAACTTTTGATATTCGGTCAAATCGCCTTTTAAGATCAGGCTATTTTGAGCCGCTGATATCGTCTCAATCGCCTTGTCTATTTCTGCTTGAGAATTATCGCCGGTAACGATAGTTCTTCTGACAATCGCCTGATAAGCTGTCCATGACTTAATCGTATATAGATCCTGTTCTTGTGCTTTGACATCAATAAGTGCCCGATAAGCGGTTAAATCTCCGCGTTTGATAAGCAGTTTTTGAGCCTCCAAAATCTTTGCCGTTGAAGTATTGATAACCGCTTGCGTATCATCATAGGTGCGGATATTTGTATCTAATACTTTTTTATAAACTGCCCAGCTTTTGCTGGTGTATTCACTTTCCTTACAGGCCTCTCTGGCGGCCATATATTTGGTTAAATCACCTCTAAGCACCAGTTTTCTTTGAGCTTCCGCAATTTTTAAGATTGCTGCATCAATAGCAATCTGTCCACTGGTCGGTGTCACATAATTATCATTAATTACCTTTTGATATACCTCCCATGATTTTGTTGTATAATCAGTCCGCTTCACGCTTAGTAAAAGTTCATCGTATTCGGCCATAACACCAACCCGAACAAGCATTTTCTGAGCCGCAATGATTGCTTCTGTTGCCGCATCAACCTCAGCCTGAGTATGATTTTTAGTGACAATAATCGCCTGTACAACTTTCTGATACTCCAGCCAGGATGCTGTTGTGTAATCGCTTTTAGCGGCAACACTAAGTGCCGCCTGATAAGCAATTAAGTTACTGGCCTTAATCATTTCTTTTTGGGCTGCTTCGATATTTTTAATGGCTTCTTCAATTTCGCTCTGCGTATTATTCAGATCAACTATATTCTGACTGACAATGATCTCATAAATGGCCCAACTGACATCTGTGTAAGCTTCTTGCTTGACTGCTTCTAACAGCGCATTATAGGCACTGAAATCATATTTTCTGACCATTCTCTTTTGGGCTTCAATCACCTTCTGGGTAGCCGCATCGACCTCGGTTTGGCTACTGTTTTCTGTCACAACAATGCTTAACAGCGTTCGCTGATAAACCAGCCAACTATCAGCCGTATAATCGGGTTCTCGGACAGCAGCCAGGGCTTCTTGGTATCTTGTGAAGTCAACCTTTCTTTGCAGCATTTTTTGTGCTTCAAGAATATTCGCCGTTGCTTTGTCAATTTCTTTTTGGGTATTTAATTGGCTCACCACGTTAGCATCCAACACTTTTTGGTATTCAAGCCAGCTTTCTTCGGTGTATTCGGACTTAACTGCTGCCGAAAGTACGGCCTTATAACGGGTCAGGTTCTTTCCTTTAACAAGGTTTTTTTGAGCTTTTACGATCTTCCCGGTGGCAATTTTTATTTTTTCGGGAGGATCTGAGATCTTCATAAGATTGGCTTCAACAATGCTCCGATAGACCACCCAGGATTCCGGGGTGTAATCAGCTTCCTCAACTGTTTCTAAAACCGCCTGATATTCTAAAAAAGCATCATTTTCCTGAACCAGTTTGATGCGGATGCTTTCCAGCCGCAATCCCTCACCGCTACTCCCTGCGCTTTCGCCACTTTTAAACCAGGTTGAATCATCCAACTGGTCCTTAAGCCACCCTTTATTCTGGACATGAACATTGTATTTCAAGGTGTAGCCTGGCATATTTTTCAGCTCAAGTTTTATACTCTCGAGGCGCAGCGATTGACCTGAAGTGCCCGCTGATGTTCCCATGGCAAAAGGACCTAAGCCACCTTTGTTTTGGACATGAACCGAAGTTTCGATTGTTGCGCCTTGAGGAAGTGACCCCGTTAATTCAATTTGAAGTGCTTCCAGTCTCTTCCCTAAATTGACAGTCCCTGAAAGATCGCCGTCAGTTACCCAGTTTGTTTCCCAGCCAAAATCCTGTACGTGTGTTTTATATCGTACCCCAGCCACTGCTGAGGCATTAATGATATTCTCATTCGCCATCCCCAGCGCAGGCATAACTGTCGACATTAATAACACCATCGTTAAAAGTACGCTAATTTTTCTCTTCATTTAAATATCCCCCTTGAAATCTAAATCTGTTGCTAAAATCTATGAGTAAAAATAATGTCTTAAATTGTAGTTGAAAATGAAATTATATTTTGAACTATTGCTATTATATACTATATTATCGGTTTTTACATATAATATTTTAGTCTTTTTGCATGCGATTTTTAAAATCTGCCGATAATAAAAAGCTCTGCCGAATTATTTAACAATCCAGCAGAGCTTAAACCAAAACGGAGAAGTGACTATTATAAAGCTACCGTCTT
>NZ_CAKMJU010000111.1:0-18606 GCF_927416815.1 uncultured Acetobacterium sp.
CGGCCATCATGACCGCAAAATCTTCCTGTTTTTTTGAAATGTTCGTCAGATTTAGAATTCATTTTGTATTCTGAAAATAATTCTCCCGAATTTTATGAACCAGGCAAAAAAACAGGCCTTTTTCACAGGTCCCGGACGGTTCTTTTGTGTCGTCCATGGAAAATAAATGGTTGACACAAGAAAAACCGTCCCCTTTTGCTTACTATTCTGCTTAGAACACAAAACCTCCGTCCCCCTGTGTCACCTCCCCTGTGTCACCTCGTCCCCTTTTGCTTGCTTCTCTGCTTTCTTTTAGAGAAATATTGTTAACACAAGAAAAGATGTCCCCTTTTGCTTGCTTTTCTGCTTTCTTTTAGAGAAATATTGTTAATACAAGAAAAACTGTCCCCTTTTGCTTGTTTTTCTGCTTTCTGTTAGAGAAAATATCGTTGACAAAAGAACACAAAACCTCCGTCCCCCTGTGTCCTTAATTGAACAATTCGTAGGTTTTTTGTAAAATCGGGTCGGTGTGGTTGGTGATGTCTTTGTAGATTTCTGTTAATTGGCCGTACATTTGGCTGTTTTCGGGATTGGGGGTGAAGACATCTTTGACCTTGACCATTTTTTCGACGGCTTCGTCAAAATCTTTAAAGGCATTAACGGCGACGGCGGCACAGATGGCGGCACCTAGACCGGCGGCGCCGTTGACGACATTACGTTTGGCTGGAATACCGAAGACATCGGCAAATATCTGCATAAACAAGTCGGAGTTGGAGCCGCCACCAGAAACAATAATCTCTTTAAGGGTCATCTCAAGCTCAGCACACATTTCGTCAACCCGTAACTTCATCGTCATGGCAATCGCTTCAAGAATTGAGCGATACATATGGGCGCGTTTGTGGCGACCGTCAAAGCCGATCATCAGGCCTTTTTTGTAGAGTTTATCGGTCGGTGCCAACCAATCTAGGATCGTCATTAAGCCGTCACAACCGGCTGGCGCCTGGGCGGCTTCCAAGCTCAGGTATTCTTCGGCGGTCATCCCCTTCGTTTTGGCCATTTCTTCATAGCTTTCCCCTAGGATGTCTTTAAACCAACTCACCGTCCACATACCGCGGCGGATCCCAAAGCTTTCATAGAGATAGCTATGGGGCTTTGATGCAAAGTTAGTCCAGAAGTTGACGGTATTTTTAGGATTGTCATAGCCCTCAGCCATCGCAGCTATATAGGTTCCCAGCGAAATCAGGGCGCTTTCGGTGCCGGAACAGCCAACCCCTAGGGCCTCGACAGCCTTATCGTTAGCGGTGGCGACCACCGGCAGACCAATGGGAATTCCGGTCGCTGCGGCAGCCTCAGCGGTAACATGGCCTAAGATATCTCCCGGCATCACCAGCTCAAAGAGCATCTCCCGGGGAATCCCGATGCTGTCAAATGCCGGACCATCTGCCAGCCACTGCCATTGATCGGTGTCAATCGGCCACATTCCCTGATAGTTGGCGACGGTATCCTTAAATTGACCGGTCAGGCGATGGCTAATATAGCCCGATGAGGCGGTCACATATTTAACCTCCGCATTGACATGCTGATAAGCTTGAGAAACCCGGACATCCATCCAGCTGAGTGCTGGCTGAGCCAAACTACCATCAGCTTTTAGAAAGGCCCGACAATAGCGAATCGTACATAAGCCGACCCCGATAATGTCGGCCGGATCGCCCTTAAAACTTGCCATGGCTTGTTTACCGGCCACACAGATGGCGTCCCACCAGTCATCATCGGGGTGCTCGACAATGCCCGGCCGCGGTAAATCATAGGGTCTTAAATCTTGTTTGCCTTCACAGACGATATTGCCCTCTAGATCAAAGATTAAAATCTTGGCGCTTTGCGAACCTTCGTCGATGCCGATTATATATTTTTTATTTGTCATTTTTATTTTTCTCCTCTTATCCTTGTCTTCACCACAGTCATCGCTTAACTCAGCTGGTATTTCAGATAGGCCTTAAAAATTTCCCGGATGCCCGCTTCGTCACTTCTTAAGATCCGTTTGGGGATGCAAAAGGTATGTCTTCCATCGGGTCGTAGGGCAAATATTTTGGATGTTTCGATCACTCTGGCATCTTTATCATTGGCAAGATCCATGACGTCACCATTTGGCAGCCGCAGCTGCCCTGTCGCTGTTACAGCAATTTTGTAGAGTCCATTTTGTTTAGCTACCTTACGGGCTCCTAGTTTGGCTTTTATCATCGGAGCATAAATCAGGTCGAACAACATCAGAATGGCAACCAAAGCGATAAATGAATAGTGGATTCCGTTTTGGTCAAAATAACGTAGTATTAACATCACTGTTGCGACCACTGCCAAAAAAATACCACTCAGCATTTTCCATTTTTTACTGCGCTTGTTGGCAAGCAAAAAAAACGATTCATAGGCTTCATCATATGTCAGGCGATAGTTAAACTGATAGGTATTTTTAACATTCTCCGGCAATACGATCGGCTCCACTTGCGACACTTTTCTGTTAAACATTGGTTACCTTCCTCATTTTATTCAACAGCACCTTTGGAGACGATCCCCATTGGCTGTCTAATGATAATCAAACTGCTGCATTTACAATCGCAATGCAGCAGTTTTTTTTGACCAGTTATTGCTGAGGCCTTGGGCTGGCTGGAGTCGGGCTAGCCAGCTGCATTTCTTCTTGCTCAGAGATCAGCCGTTTTGATGGGATTGGTTTGCCCATTTCGTCATAATCTTCAGTGAAGGTATCGTACTTGGCCGGATTAGTGGCCACCTTAACAAAGGAAATGACCAGGACAATTAGCAGGAATACAACCGGGAAACCACCTAAATTAGAAAGGTACTTCAAGGCGTCGGTTGATCCAAAGGCGTTAACAAAGATAATGCACATGGCACCGATGGTTACACCCCAGACAACTTTTAGCCAGGTTGGTGATTCGGTATCTTCAGCAGTTAAACCACTGGTACATAATCCAGCCATCGCATTGGTATTGGAGTCAGAAGCCGTTACAAATGAGATAAAGACGATCATCAGAAATACTGAAATGGTGATCATCGGGATTGGCAATTGCTGCAATACCGCATAGGTGGCAGCCGCGGTACCACCGTCGACCATTGCCTGATTGATGCCTTTTCCAGCTAATTCATAATAGAGCGAGGATGATGAAAACAGTCCTAGCCATGCTACCGAGAATAATGATGGGAATAATACGACAACCCGGATCACTTCTTTAACCGAATATCCGCGTGAGATTCTACCCAGGAAGGTTGAGGTTACTGGCATCCATGCCATCCAGTTACACCAGAAGAATACTGGCCACCACATCGCCCATTTATCGCCGTCGCCGGTTGAGATAAATAAGGACATATGGGCAAAACTTGATAGGTAGGAACCAAAGCTTTCAACCGTTAAATTGAGAATATAGAAGGTTGGTCCAAATAAGAACACAAATAGTCCTAGTGCCAGGTAAATTCTTGAATTAATGGTTGATAGAATTCGAATCCCCTTCATAACCCCGGATACCGCTGAGGCGACAAAGGCTGTCACAATCACGGCCGCGACAATCGTCCAGACCAATGGTCCTTCGACAAAGACACCGTTAGTTAAAGAGGATACGCCGCCTGTGACTAAGAATACCGCCGAACCCATCGAGGCCGCCATCCCACAAACGAGCGCAAACAGACAGATTACATCGACCGCGGGAGCCGCTTTTTTAGCCCATTCCGCTTTAATCGCTGGATACAAGAGCGCACCAATTGAGTAATCTCTTTTCATGTTATAGAATGAAAATGCAAATAAGATTGCGGGGACACCATAGATACTCATCGGTGTAAAGGTCCACTCCAGAAAAATGTTTTTCATTAAGAAATTAATCGCATCGGGAGATTCGGCGGTAATGTGTGCCGGTGGGGTGTAGTAATGATACATCGGTTCCGCACAGGCCCAGAGTAAGATCCCGGCAGCCATAATGGTACACAGGACGATCCAGACATAGTTGGTTTGCTTTAACATCGGCTTGGCTTTGCTACCGCCGATGCGGACATTGCCAAAGGGTGAAAAATAAGCCGCGACAATCAGCACCACACAGATAAATGCCATCAGTGCAAAGAGCCATGAAAAACCGTCTAGAATCAAACCAGTGGCTCCCATAATCGCCGTATTAAAGGCTTCTCCATTGACTAAATTTAACAAGATTGTTGCCACTGCCAGAATCCATGGGGTTAAAAAAATTGGCCAACGAACTTTTTTAGAATTTTCCATACTTTCCTCCAAAGAATTTATTACCCGGCATTAGCCCGGTTTTTAAAAAATGGACGCTTAGAAATCCATTGTTTTAACGCTTAACGAACCAGGAAGCCGCCGTCAACAACCAGCACATGACCATTAACAAAATGCGATGCCTCACTGGCTAAAAATACGCAGGCGCCCATCAGGTCGGCGACATCGCCCCAGCGTCCTTCAGCCGTGTGGTCGACAATCCATTTGTTACGTTCGGGATCATCGATGGAAGCCTGAGCCACTGGTGTTTTAAAGTATCCCGGAGCAATGCCGTTGACCTGAACATTATACTGTGCTAATTCATCACAATAGGCTTTGGTTAAGCCGGCAATCCCATGCTTGCTAGCAGCATAGGCAGGTGACCATTGTCCGCCCATAAAGGAGAATAAGGAACAGATATTAATAATTTTGCCGCTTTTTTGTTGGATAAAATAATCAGTACAGGCATGAATCATTTCAAAGGCAGCGGTCAGATTGATGGCGATCATTGGGTCCCATTGGGCGCGGCCAAATTTTCGGACCTCTTCAATCAGGCAAATCCCGGCACAGTTAACCAAAATATCGACAGAGCCAAGGCTTTCGACACATTTATCAACAATCTTTTGGGGCATCCCGGGGGCAGTTAAATCGGCTTGCATATAGACGGCTTTGCCCCCTGCCGCTTCAATTAGCGCATTGAATTCGGGATCATCAGGTAATACACTCGGCATAAAGACGTTGGCGCCGGCTTTGGCCAAAGAAAGTGAAAAAGCCTGACCCAAACCACTGTTACCGCCGGTTACAATGGCATTCTTACCTTTTATTGAAAAATAGTCCATGTTAAAATCTGTAATTTCCATCCTTTAGTTCTCCTTATAGTTAAGTTTTTTAATTCGTTTTTTTCAGTTTTTTACGCGTTCTTGTTACTCCGCTTGTTTATTTTCATTGATGCGTGTGGTCAGTTTTCTGACAAACTCGGCGGCATCGCCTTCGACGACAATATCCGCAAGACTGCAGATCGGGGCTTTGATATTGGTATTAACGGCAATTAAATGTTTGACCTTGTTGAGACCCGCAACGTGCTGAAGCGCTCCGTAAATTCCCAAGGCAATGTAAAGCTCGGGATGAACCGTTTTGCCCGACTGGCCGACTTGAATGGTGCGGTCTGCCTTGTTGCTGTCAACAATCCGCCGACTAGCTGCTGTCATCCCGCCCAAGGCTTGCGCCAGCTGATCTAATTGATCAAAATCTTTTAATACGCCACCGCCGCCGGCAACCAGAACCCGGCTTTCGCGGATATCACGGCTATCTGGCTTGCGAATCTGACTGATTCGCCGCATCCCGGTATCTTCAATAGTTTGCAGCTGGCAGGCCAGAACTTCAGGAATTTTAGCGGTACTTTGTTGATCCAAGAAAACCCCTGGTCGGACACTCATCATGGTTGGGCCGTCACCGTCATTGATGATTCCGGCCAGCAGTTTTCCTTCAAAGGCCGGCCGAATCATCTCAATTGTGCCATCGGGGTGGCTTTTGATGGCAGTAATGTCGGCTACCAAGCCAACATGAAGCCGCATCGCCAGCCGTGGAGACAGCATCCGTCCCAGCTGGGTTGCCAAAACGATCACCGCATCAAACTGATATACTTGCTGGCATTCTGCCATCAGACTGGTGATATTGATCAGGTCATAGTCCTTGAGCCGCTGATCCTTAACCGCCAGCAGGTAATCAAATCCGCTTATAACGTTTACATCAAGGGGATTAATGACCAGGGCATAACTTTCAAAGTTTTCACCATACATCTGCCGCGCCACTTCCAGCAGATCTTTAACATAGTTGCCCTGGTCTTCTTCATAAAAGAACAGACATTTTTTTTTCACAGATAGCCCTCCTTTTCTAGAAATGCCATCACCATGTCAATTCCCTGGTCATCATTTTTTACAATGACCTGCTCTTTTTTTTGATAGTCGATGGGATAGCTTTTGATCACCTTGGTGGGGGAACCTTTGAGGCCGATTTTTTTGCTATCCACGGCCAGGCTATCATTGTCAATTATTCTTAGCCGGTCACTGACATCTAAATCCAGATCATCGTAACGGACAAAGGGTAATCTATAATTACTTTCCCGGCCAACACTTAAAATCGCCGGCAAAGGAATTTCATAGGTTTCAAGATATTTTTCACTGTCGACTTCGACTAAGGCACGCTTGTTTAGCATCGAAGGCTGGTCAATCTTGCGGATCTGTGAGATCTGATTTAGCTTCAGATACTCGGCCAGTTGGCCAGGTATCTGGGCGGTATCACCATCGCGACTGTGGCTGCCAGTTAAAATAACATCGTAATCGGCCGTTTCCAGATATTTTCCGATGATCCGACTGGTCGCATAGGTGTCGCTGCCGACATACTGGCGATCCGATAAAATCGTGGCCAGATCGACTTTGCGGCGGAGAATATCGGCCATCATGGCGGTGACATTGAGTGGCCCCATTGTGACCGCTTCGATGACCACCTCGGGTGTCTTTTTTTTAAGCCCCAGGGCAAACCCCAAGGCACAGGCATCGTCAGGATTGATCACCAGTTTAACGTTTTCTCTGATTAAGATATTCTTTTCATAATCATATTGAAACTGATCAACATCGGGCGTAAATTTTACCAGACAGATGATTTTCATTTTGACCTCCACACTGCTCTTAGCCACAAGCCGGGGCGCTGGCCACTGCTCACCCCGGCCTTGTTTTTAAGACCGACCAGCCTTATTGTTGATATTTGGCAGCGTCTTCCTGATAGTAAATATTGCCGTAGCTCATAATCCCCTTGGGATCAAAGGCTTCTTTGAGGGTTTCTAACATATAGTAAGCCGAACCATGTTCTTGCCGGGTCCACTGGTTCCGATATTTTCCAATCCCATGGTGGTGACACATCGAGCCACCCAGCTTTAGGGTTTCTTCGACGATGATGGTTTGCAGGGGATGGTGATACATTCTAAACTCATCTTCCGGTTCACAGTTAATCGTGTATTGATAGACAAAGTACATATTGGTGCCATTTAAATAGCTGTGCGATGAATGGCCACCCAGCATTGTCAGATCATCAGCAAAACGGAACTCGCTGCGAATCCGCTTGATGACGTTGTCGTAAATCTGGCTTACGGTAGCCCAGTCGGCGGATATCTCAGTGGTGTAACCACTGTGGCTGTCGTTGTTGATCATTTCTTCAACCTCGTCGTCGATATCTTGTTGTGACCAGTTTAAATGGTTAAACCAGTCTTCAATCAGGCTGCTATCGACCTGCTCGATGATCCCCTCCTGGAATTTTTCAACCGCTTCTTCAATGCCGGCGCCTGTCGCTTCAACAATCGCTTGTGGTCCTTCAGCCATAAAAATCAAGACACATTTGTCTTTATGGAAATGGTAAAAATGTTGGCGGGCATCTTCTTCAGAATAGGCTCGGGCCACCGATGGCCGGTAGCTGTTGGTGAATACTTCGCGAAGCACCTTGATTCCGGTATCAATGTCTTTGATCAGGTAGCCATAAAACTTGTTATTCTCGGGGAAATGTTTGAATATTTTAATGGTCACCTCGGTGATATAGCAGAGGGTACCTTCGTTTCCGATTGCAATATGACGGATATCCGGTCCACCAGCGCGGCGGGGGACATTTTTTATCCGCGATATATGACCGTTGGGGAAAACACATTCAAGCCCTACCACCATGTCTTCGATCCCGCCATACAGGGTCGATAACTGTCCAATACTGCGGGTTGCTACCAGGCCACCATACTGGGCGACCGGTTTTGACTGCGGTGAATGGCCAGTCGTATAGCCGACCTTTCTGAGTTCGTCTTCGAGATCCTGTAAGGCCACGCCAGCCTGAATTGTCGCCTGCATATTGTAGGTATCAATGTTTACGATTTCATTTAAATTTTTACCATCGATTACTACGGCCAGTTCTTTCCAGTTTTCCAGCCCACCTTCGGTAGCCGTTTTACCGCTGCGCGGGATCACATTGACTTGGTTTTGATTGCAAAACATTAATAAGTCGCTGACTTCGCTGCTATTTTTAGGATAAACAATGGCACAGGGGGATGGATTATCCAATACTTTTTTGGCTTTGGCATATTTTTTATAGCGATCTGCTGTGGCGTCGTATAAATCATCGGCATCAACATTGATCTGCTCATTCGTTAAAAGTTTTTTCAACCCTTCCAATACTATTTCTTTCGTCATCATAACCTCCGAATCAATATACAAACATTTCGTAATTGACTATTATTTACGGTTGCTTGTTGTTCTCAATAATACAATCACCGCCTTAAAATGTCAACGCTTTTTTGGAATATTTTCGTCATTTTGTTATATTATATAACTCAATGGAAAACTTTCCATTTATTGGCTGGTAATGATGAACAATTTATGCTACAATGAAAAAAAAAGAAAGGTAGAATCTTAATGCTGATATTTGACTTGAATCGTCTGAATCCCCTTGAACATCAAATTTACGATAATCTGATCCCCCACCTTAAAAATAGTGACCACCTTAAAATTACTGAGGCTGCCGAAATCTGCGGCTGTTCATCGTCTAAAATTTCGAAGTTTGTTAAAAAAATGGGCTTTGATAATTACAAACAGTTTGCCGCTTTTATCCGCGGTGAAAGCTTGCCAGAAAAAAAAGTCTCTTCTGAGATGGAGAGAATCTGTCGCTTTGCCGAGCAATTCGACCCCGCTCTGGTGGACACTTTTTTAGACCAGTTTGATCGCCATGAGAAGATTGTCCTGTTTGGTTATGGTCCTTCTTTTATCTGTGCTCAATACTTTGAGTATAAGCTGCGGATTCATTCGGATAAATTTATCGTCGCGATCCCCGACATCATCACCGCAAGCCGACGGCTCGATGATAAAACCCTGCTGGTGATTTTTTCGACCACTGGCAAATTCGCCTCTTTTCAGGCCGTTTGTGAAGAAGCCCGGCAGAATGGCTGTGATATCTTACTGATTGCCGAAGAGTATAACCAGGAACTGATTGACGACTATGAAAATATTCTCTTTCTGACTAACTCCACCCAGTCGCAACAATTAAAGCCTTATGAAAAATCACGAACCTGCTTTATTATTTTTATTGAAGAAGTTATATTTGCTTTGATGGAACGATAACGCACAGGCAACGCACAAGGGGACGGTTCTTTTGTGTCATCCATGGAAAAAATATGGTTGACACAAAAAAACCGTCCCCTTTTGCTTACTATTCTGCTTTATTATAGAGAAATATGGTTGACAGAAGACAAAACCGTCCCCTTTTGCTTACTTTTCTGCTTTATTTTAGAGAAATATGGTTGACAGAACACAAAACCTCCGTCCCCCTGTGTCCCCTAATGAGTTAAACAAAACACGCCATAAAGCGGAATACTTTTAATGTTATTTTCAAAACCAAAATTTTTAGCAGAAACGCGAATGCCATAAGGCGGTTGATACAAAGACATAAACAGTTTTAAACTCTTTGCTTTGACATTGTCAGCCGATTTTACTTCCAACGGAATGACATTTCCCTGACGATCCTGAAACACAAAATCCAACTCTGCTTTTCCCGGAGAGCTCCAGTAATAGGGCGCAAAACCATTAGTAACAAGAGCCTGCATCACATAGTTTTCTGTTAAAGCACCTTTAAACCCATGAAAACTCACCGGGCTATCTAAAATTATATTGGCTTGGATGTCAAATTTAGAGCACAGCAGACCTGTATCAGCCATGTACAACTTAAACGAAGTATTATCAGCATAAGCAGATAGGGGCATCTTGCCTTCATGAATGCGAACGCACTTATTAATAATACCCGCAGCTTTTAACCAGTCCAGCGGAATTTCATAATCATAGGCTCTTGCCCCAGATTTAATCACTTTATACTGAAATTTATGGTTCTCTTTTGCCAGTTGCGCAGGAACACTTGCCCAAGCGGCCATAATTTTAGTCGTTTCGTGTGGTGTTGCGTACTTGGCCATGTCGGCAATATAGGAATCATTAAGGGTCTTTTGAGCAACCATCACAAAATCAAAGTCTTTTGTCTCAATATATTCCGTCACTGCTCTGGGCATCCCACCAACCACCAAATACATCTTATACAGATCCATTGCCGTTTCGTGGATGGATAAAGGCGTAAATGCTTCAAATGATTCACAAATGAGATTCCTGATTTTGTAATTATCCGTTGCCCATAGAAATTCTTCAAAATCAAGGGGATATAACGTGATCATATCTACCTTTCCAACCGGAAAAGAAAATTTTTCCCGATTCAAAGCAACTCCCAGCAAGCTGCCAGCCGCAATAATATGATACTCTGGCGCTTCTTCACAAAAATATTTCAAGGCAGTCAGAGCCCGTTCACAAGATTGAATTTCATCAAAAATAATCAGGGTCTCTTCTTTAAAAATTGACTGACCGATCTTTGCCGATAATTCTCTGACGATCCGTTCAGGATTTAAATCCCGCTCAAAAATTGCCGTTATTTCTTTAGAATCCTCCATATTAAAATAAACTGTATTTTGATAATAAGTCTTCCCAAAGGTAAGGGCACTATAGGTTTTTCCCACCTGTCTCGCTCCATTAATAAGCAACGGCATTCTTCTTGAACTTTTTTTCCATTTAATTAAGTAATTATTTATCTTACGTTCCATATAATGTTTTCACCTCTCACTTATTGTATCATATAATTGTTATAAGACAAGATAATTATTTGTTCAATAAGGTAAAAGAGCGTGGTGCCGAGGATCGCACACCTCTAGGTAGCAACACCTTTAAAGGCTTTACTTCAGCTTGTAAGTTACTGATCTTCCACTGCCCTCTTTTGTAATTAACTGCCTGGTGGTCAATTTATTCAAGACCCTAATGGTTTTCGTCTTATCAAATCCGGTTTTTAAATCGATTGCTTTTCTTGTCAATTCTCCCGCTTCTTTTAAAACACCATAAACAATCCCTTCATCTTCAGGCAAATCCGCTTTATCAATTTTGATGACCGGTAATACGATTCGAATTCTATTTTCACTCACATCAAAAAGAGGTTTTGTCATGCTATGAAGATATTCCTCATTTATTCTTGCGATTCCTGTCCCAAATTTTTCAATAATATTTAAGCGATCAAAAACTCCTGCAATAATAGGATTTCTCAAAACTGAGATATTCCCATATAAGTATTCCTCTTTAGAAACACCTGCCGGCAGACCTCCAGGCGAGTTGATTTCGATTTGATCCTCATACATCGCTATTTGAATAAACGAGTTAATGTCCCATAAACGATGAACGATGGCGTTTGCCATGGATTCTCGAAACGCCTCTTTGGGAATCCGTTCTTTTTTCGTTCTGTTATAACCATCAATTTCTTCAAATATATAATACTGTTCAAAAAGTTCGATTGCCATATCAAATTGGGTTAACAAAGAACGATTGGTGATGGTTTTTCTGAATTGGATCTGACTGATGTCTTTACCGAATTTCACAATATCAATCCCCGAAAAACCGATTTCATTATGATCCGCCAGTAATTCTCCGGCAAGGTTGTAATAACCATCCTTGTTATATAAATTAAGGGTTTTTAGAATATCCAAGTTTATTTTTTCGATACCAGCTGCTTCTTGTAACCACCGTTCTAACACGGCAAATGACAACTCCTGAGAAGAAGCTTTTCTATCCTCGTCATTCAGATTGATACCTTCCATCGCTAGTCGTCTAAGTTCAAACCGATCAACTTCAATGGTAGCAGTATCCGCACGTTTATAAGCTTTCCCTTTACAATAGTAAGGTGTATCCTTCCCTTTTTTAACCGCTAAGCGAATAACCTTTAGATCTCCGATTGCTTCAATGCTAATTTCAAAATTCGGAACTGGAACAAGCGAATCGTTAATCATGTTTTCAATTCTTAAAGATTCCTCAGTTGCAAGATTTTTCATCCCCAAAAGTTGTCCATCATCATCGATCCCAAATAATATTTCACCATCGTTATAATTAGCGTAGGCACTGACCGTCTTTAGAAAAGTTCTTGATATTTGTTCTTTAAATTCCAAATTATAGCTTTCTTTCATTTTCACTGGTAAGCCTCCCTGTTCTTTATAGGATAATTTTACCACAAAACCAATCGTGAAACGATATATTTTTCGTTTCATTAATCGTTGCACTTTTAATCAAACTTCAATTAATCGTTTCGTTCCGTACTGCAACGATCAAAATTGTAGAACCAATTGGTTTATATGAACCGCCCCTTGCGTCACTTCCTGTTCTTCTATTTCAACAAGACCAGCTCATAAGTTAAGCTGAATAGTTAAGAGAGTGGCACCGCTAACGCTAAAGTTTATAAGTTGGTGTCAGGTACCTATACCTGAGGTACCTATACCTGGAGTTTTTTTGCATCGTATGTTATTATTTATTTCATTTTGGGTACAATATTAATAAAGATTGACGCATTTTGTTATTTATAGTATCATATAATTAGATACGGGCATACTATAGTATTGAAAGGAGGCCCAAACTATGAAAACTTTGTCAACTAAAAAATTAGCTGAAACAGTTAGAAACCTTAGAGAAACAAAAGGATTTACAAAAGAAGAACTCGGTAATTTAACGGGTATAAACAGAATTATGATAGGCCGCATTGAAAGAGAAGACTTCACTCCATCAATTGTACAGTTTGAAGCTTTATCAAATGTTTTAGGTTTTGATCTTACAGAAATGTTTGTGGAGAAAGAAAGAACGAACTCTTTTGTTGCTCTTCGAAGTGAAACATTAAGCGATAGTGAAAAAGAAGGCGTAGAAAAACTATTCACTATGATGTTGTCCCTTAGACAGCAAATTAAATTAAGGAGCTCATTTGAAAATGAATCCACTCACGCTTAATGAAGTCCAAGTAGATGAAATTCGCAAATTAGCTGGAGATGAGCGCCGATTTCTAGGCTTTGTAGGCGAAACACCTATTGCCAACGACATCTTTACAATTCTTGATAGACTAGACATCATGTTGCTGGAATATCCCATCGAACCTGAAGGTGATAGACCAGCTTTTTCTGCTGCTATTATGTATTCTGAAGAAGGCGATAAAAAACTTACTTTCATCGGGCTAAATACTGCAGATTTTTATGATAAGCAAATCTTTGCTATTGCTCATGAGTTGTATCACTATTACACAAAATCCGGCTCACATCTAAGCAGACCGGAAGATGAAGATAATAGCCTTATTGAAGTAAAAGCTAACCGTTTTGCAGCAGAGTTTTTGTTGCCTGAAACAGTACTAGAAAGTATTGTTCTTGATGAGTTTAAGACATCTTCTCTTGAGAAAATTCAACATAAAGCACTGTTGAGATTTATCGCTAGACTCCACTGTACATGGTGGCTCCCATATCGTTCACTTGTCAGAAGACTGCACGAGATAGGTGCAATTTCATCAGACCAGTATACAGAATTATACTCTATTGATGAACGAGATCTTCAAGGTGAATACGGTAAAGCAGGTCTGGCCACTAATAAAGACGAGTTTCTTAAATTGAATCAGCCCACTAAAAATATAGGTACTTCCCCTAATGAAATCGAGATCATCATTAGAAACTTTGAAGACAATCTCATAGACGAAGATAAATTCGCAGAAACCTTAAGCCTTTTCAATAAAACGCCTGATGAATTTAGCTATGAGATAAAAGTCTCTCAGGAAGACATAGATGAGCTTGATGCTTTCTTCAGTGGGGAGGATGATGATGAAGATTAATCTTACCTATCCAAACCCAGCATTGATAAGTATAATTGAAGATCCGGAACAAATCATCACTTTAGATGCGAATTTCCTTATTGCTCCAGATAGAAGGCCAATCACTAAAAGAGGCATCGGTTTTGAACAGTTTAGAGAGATCTGGTTAGACCCCATTTTCAGTGTCTTTCCAAATCTAGCTATTCACGAAGCAGTATATGATGAACTGGTTGGAATCTCTCCCCAAAATTATGTAGATGCGAAAAGGGATAGCATTCCACCGGAGATCATTATTCACAAGGATTCATCTCTAACAGAAGTTGAAAAAATTTTAAGAGATACCATTGAATCAAAAATTGCTTCTCTCACTAAATACGATCCGATGCTTGATAACAAGGATGATCGTGGAGAAGTGAAATCATTGTCTTATATTGCTGTCAAAGGTCTCCTCTACTTCGCAGCTAATGATAATAATGCCATTCAACTCATTGAAAAATCAGAAGAGTGGTCTACAGGCTTAGATAATGTACAAGCTATCAAGATGTATGAGCTGATTTACTATCTATACAGAAATGATCTGGCTGATAAAACAGCCATGAAAATGCTTTACAAATATCAGTACTATCTAACCGATCGGGAGAAAAGTACAAACCCTTGCTGGGGAGATTTTTCCTCTAGTATGGACAGTTTATATGAATCTTATTTCAAATAATAATAACCCACCAAGTGGTAGATAACTGTTATCTGCCAACTCAGTGGGTTTTTCTATTGCTGATAAAACCTCAGGTCTATGGGTCACTGGGGAATGATCTTCTTTATTCAGTTTGGATGCGCACAAGGGTGCGCACAAGGGAGGGCGCACAAGGGGACGGTTCTTTTGTGTCCTCCATTAGAAAAATATGGTTGACACAAGAAAAACCGTCCCCTTTTGCTTACTTTTCTGCTTTCTTTTGCGAAACAGCGAACACAAAATCTCCGTCCCCCTGTGTCCAACGTCATACTTGGCAAAATAGTTGGGATCCGTTTGGCAATCATTGATTTACCGCACCCCGGGGAACCAATCATCAGCAGATTATGTCCTCCGGCAGCCGCCACAACAATGTATTCGATCAAACCATCCTGTCCTTGAACATCTTTAAAATCAAGTTCATCCAGACCTTTAATTTGGTCAGATTTGGACCGGTTATGTTCCTGATTGTACGGCTTATTCCCTTTTAAGAATTCAACCACATCCATTAATGACTCAAAGCCAAAGATATCAATGTCTTTAACCAGGGTTGCTTCCTTGAGATTATCCATGGGAACAATGACATTTTTAACGCCGGCTGCCCGGGCCGCTGTCACCATCGGCAAAATACCGGAGCACGCCCGCAAACTGGCGTTTAAAGATAACTCCCCGATAATCCCAAAGCGTTCCGCTTTTTGCAACACCAGCTGGCCGGTTTCCATTAATAAACCAATCGCAATGGCCAAATCAAAATGGGAACCGCTCTTTTTTAAATCACTCGGTGCCAGATTAATAACAACCTTCTTTTGCGGAAAAACGTAGCGGCTGTCATTGATTGCCGCTTCAACCCGTTCTCTGGCTTCTTTTACCGCCGTATCCCCCAGGCCAACAATGGCAATCATCGGCTGGCCATTGATCGTTTTGACCTCCACATCCACGAGATAGGCCTCAACTGCAGAAATAGCAAAACTGTTTACAATAGAAGCCATCTTTCCCTCCTGGTTGGCGCATTTACGGATTTTTTGAAACCATTTTATAGATTGCCACTTCGCTCACAGAGATACTTTCACCGATTGCCCGCATGGTGTAATTTTCTTTTAAAGCCGATTGAATGAACGCTTTTTTATAGCTGCTCAATGCCCTTTTTCTTGAACCCGCTTTTATGGCTTCATAGATTTCATCATCCATGGTAACTTCTTTTAATAGTTCATCTAATGTTTTTTGATTCATTTTTTTAGCGACGACCGTTTTGATTGGGGTGGTATCCTTTTCCTTATTTTCAACCCGATCTGAACCTTCAAAAATACGCTCATCTTCGAGGATCTTTTCATCCATGAAGTCGCAGTATGCTTATAAAGCATTCTTTCTGTCCGCTGAAAAAATTCCCAAAATAAAATCAATGTTCACCAGAGCCCAGAGGGTGTTTTTTCGGTAAAAGTGATCGCTGCTCCAGGCATAGTCACTGACGCGTTGACAAATCCCCGCACTGACCGGATTTTGGTGGATATACCGGAGTAACGATAACAGGTAACGATCATCCATGACATGATAGCCTCGATATCTGTTTTCAAAAACATGACCGGTACGCTTATTTTTCTGATTATAATAGCGACTAAACTGGTTGTTAATCCGATGCATGATATCCTTAATCGGGACTTCGTGCCTTTTGATAATCAGATGATAATGATTACTCATGATCACATAGCCATAACATTCAAAACCCATAATTCTTTGAAAGTCCCTAATCAATTCCAGCAGATATTCTTTGTCTTCTCTTCGATCAAAGATGAAACCTCGGTTATTTCCCCGCTGAATTAAGTGATACACACCTTCGCTATATTCAATCATCGGCTTTCTTCCCAATATAAATCACCACCTTAGGTCTATATTACCAGAACGTGTTATCGTTTGCAACAGATGGATGAAAATTGAACCTTTGTTTTAATGATATTTTATGCAATTTAAGAGCGTTAACATATCTGTCGTCTTACCTATGTCCACGTTGATTCTGAATATTAGCAGTTAGTTACTAATGGATCTGCTTCCGTGAGGGTGGATCTAAATGACCGTGCAAATGGAGTTCACCGGTCGTAATATACACAATTAGGACAAGAGGACAAGAAAAACCCCTTTATAGTAAATAATAATAAAAATAAGAGTGACTTGGGTGCGTACACGTATATATGCGCGCGTATAGGGATTTTTGGGCAGCTGTCCACCCTTTTTGTCCGGAAACGGAAAAAAATAGATGCGGCAAAAAAGGATTGAACAAAAACTGCTAACAACTGTAAAAAAGATGGGTGGTATCAGCCCGAAGTTTGTCTCTCCGGGTTTAGATGGAATGCCAGACCGATTGGTACTTCTACCGGGTGGCAGACTGGCCTTTGTCGAGAGAGTGGCACCGCTACCTCTTTTTTTATTCGACTATACTCGAATTACTTGTTCTATTTTATTTTATTTCTGGTATAATCATTATTGTGAGGTGATTCATTATGAAAAAACGAGATCTTTATTTAACTCAACTGGTTCATTTTAAAGATAAACCACTGATAAAAGTTGTTACTGGTGTGCGCCGTTGTGGTAAGTCAACTTTGCTTTCATTATTTGAGGAGCACTTACGTAGCAGCGGTGTTCATGATGATCATATTATCCGGATCAATTTTGAAGCCTTTGAATTCGATCAGATTACAAGGTATGCTCATTTATACAACTATATTAAAAACAAAATGACCATCGCAAATGAAAAATACTACATTATTCTTGATGAAGTACAGCAGGTTGAGTCCTGGGAAAAGGCCATCAACTCATTTCTAGTAGATTCTAATGTTGATATTTACATCACCGGTTCCAATGCGTATCTCTTGTCCTCAGAGTTATCTACGCTCCTCTCCGGCCGATATGTAGAGATAAAAATGCTGCCGTTGTCCTTTAAGGAGTATCTTGATTTTACTGATTTCGAAAAGGGTGACAATGTCGATGCAATGTTTAAAGATTACTTAGAATTTGGCGGTCTCCCTACCGTTGTTGAGCTAAAAGACTATCCCGATACCATCGCCCCATTTTTAAGTGGCATTTACAATACAGTGATCATGAAGGATGTTGTTCAGCGTAATCAGGTCAGAGATGCCGCTTTGTTGGAAAGCGTCCTAAAATTTATTGCCGCTAACATTGGCAATATTGTATCAACTAAAAAAATTAGCGACTACCTGACTAGCAGCGGAAGAAAAACAACCAGTGACACCATCGATAACTATCTGAAAATGCTTGAAAATGCTTTTATCATTTACCGTGCAAACCGCTATGATCTCAAAGGCAAGCTGTTTCTCAAGACCCTTGAAAAATATTATATGGTTGATATTGGCCTTCGCAATCAGCTGACCGGTCTTAGAAACACCGACTACGGACAGGTGCTCGAAAACATTATCTATTTAGAATTACTGCGACGCGGTTACGCTGTTGCAATTGGAAAAATCGGATCACTTGAAGTAGATTTCGTCGCAACAAAAGCAGACCTAAAAATATACTACCAGGTTTCTGCAAGCATTCTGGATGAAGCAACAAGAAACCGCGAACTACGATCACTTCAATCAATCACCGATCATTATCCGAAGATAATCCTTACCATGGACAATCCTCTTTATTCAGATTTTGACGGCATAAAAATCATCAATATTGTTGAATTTTTGTTGGAATAACGCACAGGGGGACAACACGCACAAGGGCGCACAAGGGGACGGTTCTTTTGTGTCGTCCATGGAAAAAATATGGTTGACACAAGAAAAACCGTCCGGGACCTGTGAAAAAGGCCTGTTTTTTTGCCTGGTTCATAAAATTCGGGAGAATTATTTTCAGAATACAAAATGAATTCTAAATCTGACGAACATTTCAAAAAAACAGGAAGATTTTGCGGTCATGATGGCCG
>NZ_CAKMJU010000112.1:0-3122 GCF_927416815.1 uncultured Acetobacterium sp.
GCCATTGTGCCACCTCCTAGTTATGTATATGATAACACATAACTAGGATAACGTCAATACAAAATGCCTTCAAAGCCAGTAAAATCAACCGTTTAGAGTGGTCTCTTCGTCATTCCTAGTTATGAGTTACGGGAATCCAGGCTGAACCACTTCAATCAACCATTTCAGGGTTTCAATTTCGTATTCTGGTGCGGTACTGGCGCATACGTCGATAAAATCGGCGCCGGCCTCTGTCTGTTTTACTGCCCGATCAGCAATAAATCCGGCATCTCTTTTTTCGATCGCTTCTTTCACCGCTGGAATGGTACCATTAATTTTTTCTCCAATAATAATCATTTGTCTCTCCTGTTCTCATATCGATTAATCACAAAATCCATTTTTTTGTCATCCTAAAGATCTGTTCGAATCAGCTGTGCGACTGACCAGAATCACCGCAATCAACATCAGCACCGCTCCCGCAAGGGTATTGCCATTCCACGGTTCATTAAAAAATATAATACTGAGAATTAAGCTTACCACTGCTTCAAAGGCAATAATCAATGACGTTTCGGTCGAGCCAATTTTTTTTATCGCAAAGGTGACCATTTGCAATACCACAACCGTAATAATCGCTAAGGTCATTGTCAGCAAGAGTCTTTTTATCGTTAAGCCCGATAGTAGTGAATTATCGCTGTAAATAAAACCATAGGTGCCTAATAACAGGGCACTGATTCCACCCAGATAAAAGATAATGACGGAATTATCGATTTCCTTAAGACTGCTTTTCTGCAGTCCCACCAGATAGATGCCATAGGCCAGTCCTGACCCCAGTGCTAACAGGCTCCCAATGTTTAATGAACTGAGCTTAAAGTTCATCAGAAATGCAATCCCGACGACGACAATCAACAGCGCCAAAATTTTTAACCGCTTGGGTTTTTCTTTAAAGACGATCGTCATCATAATAAAAACGAAAAACGGGTAAGAGAAGTATAGCATACTTGCCAGTCCGACGGGCATAAAAGAAAATGCCTGAATCAACAGAAAGGTCGCGCCACTATAGCCAAATATTGAGAAAATAGCAAGCTCAAAAAATTGTTTTTGTGATACGCGAATATTTTTCTTTTTTATTAAAAAGACCAATCCTAATAGGATAAAAATAAATGCATACCGATAAAACAGTATTGTCGTCGCACCGATACCATCTAGTATTAACAATTTTGTTAATACCGGTATCGTGCCGGCTAACAAGGCTGCTCCAATTGCTGCAAAAACCCCTAATGACATCCCTTCTCCCCTCGCCCTGACGCAGTTTATTTTAAAAAGGCACTCCGTTTAAGAGTGCCTGAAACAACTATTAATTCTTTTCTAAGACGCTCGCTTGCCACACAAACATTGTGATCTTGTCTTTAAATTTAATTAGATTGATTCAAGTTTATTAAAGTTAAACTTCCAGCATTTTCTTTCGATAAGCCTTCAGGTATTTTACGTTAAAATCATCTCGTCCTGCCAATGTTTCAGCCGCGCAAATGCTCGACATCATCTTTTTATCCAGGGGGTCGATTAACAGTCCATCGAGTCCTTTAGCAATCGCCATCACCGCAAAATTACGATTGAGGAATTTTCTTTCTGGCAAACCATAGGAAATGTTTGATAAGCCACAGATGGTATGAATGCCTTGATAGGTTTTCATAATTTCAGAAACCGAATCAATAAAACCCATGCCATAGCTTTTATCGGTAGAAATCGGCTGTACCAATGGGTCTACAAAGATATTTTCGAGCTTGACATTGTTTTGAACCAGTTTGTTGATCAGCTGATCGGCAATTTTTAGCCGTTGATCGGTGGTTTCCGGCATTTTTTCATCATCCATACAGAGCGCTACTATTTTATAAGGGGTTCCGGCAACAAGCGGTAAAATCGCATCGAGCCGATCTTTTTCTAACGATATGGAGTTGATCATCACATCATCTCCGTTAAGTTTTAAGCCCTGTTCGATCACTTTCGGATCGGGACTATCGACTGAGCAGGGCAGCTTTGTCACTGCTTTAATATTTTCGATCAGCCATTCCATGTAGTGGCCTTCTTTACCGACAAATATACCGGCGTTGACATCAATATAGGTCGCTCCGGCTTCGGCTTGATCGATAGCCAGTTTTCTTATAAAGTCCTGGTCTTCTCGCTTAATGGCATCCCCAACCGCTTTGCGGCTGGCGTTAATTAGTTCTCCAACGATAATCATTGCGCGCCCCGTTTAAGAAGCCATCAGGTTTCTGCCTAAAAGTACCGCTTCACCGGCATCCGGGGCATAACCATCAGCGCCAATATCGTTGGCAAAATCCTGACCCACGGGAGCGCCGCCAACCATTGTTTTGACTGGTAAACCAGAGCTTTTAATGGCGGCAACAGCTTCGCCCATGGCTGCCATGGTGGTTGTTAAGAGTGCCGATAAACAAATCAGATCGGCATTTTTTTCTTTGGCGGCTTCAATGAATTTTTCAGCAGGCACATCAATGCCCAGATCAATCACTTCAAAACCAGCCCCTTCCATCATCATTGAGACCAGATTTTTGCCGATATCGTGGCGATCTCCAGCAACCGTTCCAATAATCACGATCCCTCTGCCGCTGTTATCGCCTTTTAAAAGTGGTTTGATCATATCTAAGCCCAATTTCATCACATTGGCGGCCATCAGCATTTCCGGCACAAATAGGGTTCCTGCAGAAAATAATCGGCCGACCTCGTCCATTGCGCCGATCAGTCCCTCATTTAAAATGACACTGGTATCAACCCCAGCATCAATCGCTTCCTGTACTGCTGCTTCGACTTCTTCGTCTTCTAATTCCAAAATGGCATCATAAATTTTTTGTACACTCATTATTTTCTCCTTAATCTTTATTTAACTTCAGCTAATAGCTTTTCCAGTTCAGCTGCTTCTTCATCGGCAATCACATAGGTATGCACCCCATCATCAGGAAATGCACCATTACGGACTTCGTCACAGAAAGCAGTAAATCCTTTTAATAACTCTGCTCCAACATTGGCATATTTTTTAACAAATTTAGGGGTGAAATCATCATAGTAGCCAACCATATCGGCATAGATCAATAATTGTCCATCGGTATGCGAACCAGCGCCTATTCCCA
>NZ_CAKMJU010000113.1:0-27563 GCF_927416815.1 uncultured Acetobacterium sp.
GCTTGTGATTGGCTCGTTGCCTTCGCGCAGAATCGGACAGGCTCTGCTGTGTCCGCTCTGACGCAAACAACATGATGTAACAATTGTCGGTACTACTGTATTCTTTATCGACAGTTTTGATCACCATCTTTTAAAAAAGGGATGGTGATTTTTTAAAATAGTCGATAATCAGTGATGTAAAGAATTAGAAAGGAAAACCCGATGGGAATTACAATGATCGTTGGCCGGCAATCTCAGGTGTTGAGTGAGGCGGTTTATCAGCAGATCGGCGCGGCGCTGGATGCGGGCAAAGAAAAACTCTATTTAATGGTTCCAGAACAGTTTACCCTGGGTGCCGAAGAAGCCTTGATTAAGTATAATCATCTGGCCGGACTGCTTGATGTCGAAGTGCTGAGTCCCAAACGGCTGGGTAACCGGGTGCTCCAGGAAACTGGTGGGCTTACTAAGACCTATATGGATAGCCACGGCAAAAATATGCTGCTCCAAAAAACCCTCGGGGACATTCAGGAACAATTGACCATATACCGTTCCAGTGTTAAAAAGCCCGGTTTTCTGATCAGTATTTCAGATCTGATTGCTGAACTAAAACAAAATGAGATTGCCCCTAAAGATTTGGAAGAAACCAGAAAGACACTAAGTCATGGCATCATGCCCCAAAAACTTGGAGATGTCATAAAAATTTATAGCCGTTTTCAGGAATTGTTGGGAAACGACCGTAAGGATGAAGAAGACTTTCGCAATTTTGTCAGTGAAAAGATAGCTTCGGCAACGTTTTTAAAAAACAGTCAAATCTGGATTGATGGCTTTCAGAATTTCTCAGCCCAGGATTATCGGATGATTGGACAGTTGGTTGAAACGGTCAAGGAAATCCATATTGCGCTGCCCTGGGATCCGGATTCCTCAGCACGGGATCAGGAAGTTTTTTTATTAACAGCCAATACCATGGCATCCATTAAAGAAATCGGAGCGAGAGCTGGGGTTTCATTTAAAGTGGAAAAAATATCCCGAAAGAATCAAAGCAATCAAAACAATCAGCAGAATCAAAAAAGTTTAGAGCTTACCCATCTGGAAGCGAATCTCTTTGCCTATCCAAAGCTGGAATACCAGCAAGCCGTAAATAATATCAGCCTGACCCAATGCCAGAATAGCTGGGAAGAGGTCGAAATGGGTGCCCGAAAAATTCTGGCGCTGATCCGGGAGGAAGGGCTGTCCTTTCGGGATATGGTGGTGCTGGCTGGCGATCTGGAAGAGTATGGATCCATCATTAAGCGCATTTTTGCCCAGTATCATATCCCCTATTTTATGGATGATCTGCGCGCCATTGGCGATAATCATCTGGTCGAGGCGGTTGTGACGGCCTTAGAGGCGATCCAGAATAATTACCGTTTTGATGATGTCTTTGGTTTTGTTAAAACCGGATTTTCACCGATTAGCCTGTCAGAATGCGAAGATCTGGAAAACTATGCGCTGGAGTTTGGCATCCGCGGCAAACAATGGGAAAAGGAATTTACCAAAATCAGCCAAAACCCGGCGCTGGAGCTGGATATCCTTAATGCACTGCGGCTTAGACTGATCACGCCGCTGATCCAGCTAAAAGCGGCGATGAAGATTGGCCGAAGCTGTCAGGATTATACCAGGGCGCTTTATGAATTTCTGGTGGTGATTGAAACACCAGAAAAAATAGCGACTCTGGTGGAACAGCTTTCTGAATCCGGTAATTATGAAGCGATGGAAATCTACCACCAGATCTGGAATATCTTAATGGAAGTCTTTGATCAGATTGTTGAAACAATGGGAAATGATGAAGTGACTAGTGAAGAATATCTGCGGATTTTAAAGAGTGGATTTCAGGGCTATCGACTGGGAATCATTCCACCCTATCGGGATTATGTCAGTATCACCGATTTACGGCGGAGCCGTAGCTCGGCTTTTGAGGTATTGATTGTTTTTGGCTTAAACGAAGGGAAAATTCCGGGAACTGGCACCGAGCCCAACCTTTTCTCAGATCTGGAACGACAGATTCTCGGCGCCCACCAGATCCGGCTGCAAAATAATCGCAGTTTTCAAATGGATCAGGAACGATTTTTGGTTTATGATCTGTTATCTAAACCTAAATCTCGTTTGGATCTTCATTGGGCTTTAGCCGACATGGAAGGCAACAGCCAGCAGCCCAGCATTCTGCTGAGTCAAATTCTGGGAGTCTTTCCGACGATCGAGATTGTATCAACCCTTAACGATGGGGTGGCAGCATTCTGGAATAGCCTCAGTAGTCCCGATGCGACTTTATGGCATCTGATTAGCCATCTTCGCGATAAGAGGACCGCGGCCGGGGCGGTTCAAGACCAGCAAGAGGCGCTGTGGGAAGCGGTGTGGGACTGGTATCAAAACAACTCGGATTACCAACAAATGATTGGCAATCTGACAGAAGCCCTAAACTATAGCGGGGTTTCTCAAGCCATGACGGGTTCGGAAGCCGCAGTGCTTTACGGCAAAAACCTGCGAACCAGTATTACCCGCTTGGAAACCTACCGACAATGTCCCTTTTCGCACTATGTCAGATACGGCTTAAAACCGGAGAGCCGGCCCGTTTATAATATTGCCGCCCCGGAAATCGGTACCTTGCTCCATCAATTGATTGACGGATTTTTTCGGGAAGTCCACCAACAAAAACTGAATCTGCGTAGCCTGCCTAAAAATCAGCGGGATACCCTGCTAGAAGGGGTGATGGAAAGCTGTCTGCCGCAGATAAAAACCAATGTCTTTAACAGTACCGGACAAAACCAGTATCTGGGAAAAAAACTGGAACGGGTCGGGAAAAAATCGATTGATATTTTGGTTGCCCAGCTCTGTGCCGGGGATTTTGAACCCCAGGCTACCGAGTTCTGCTTTGAGCAGGAGTTAAGCCTGCCGGATGCAAACTTGGGCGAGGTCAAGATCTATGGGAAAATTGACCGGCTGGATCTCTATCAAAAAGATGGTCAAAGCTGGGTCAAGGTGATCGACTATAAAACCGGCAGCAAGAAGCTGGGTTATGACGATATTTATTATGGCCTGTCACTGCAATTGCTGGTGTATCTCGATGGTGCCATGACTGTTATTGATGCTGAGGATATCCTGCCGGGCGGAACCTTCTACTTTTATGTCGATGATCCGATGCCGCGGTTGGATTTTGGTGAGAATGTCGAGGCTGTCATTAATAAGTCCTTTAAGCTTAATGGTCTGCTGCTTGATGATGAAAAGGTCATCGCCGCTATGGATCATGACGCCGATGGCAAAAGGTCAGATATCCTGCCGGTTTACCGGTCGGAATTTATGTTAAACCAGGACGAATTTGTGGGCATCATCGACTATGTCCGAAAAACCGTGATTCGTCAGATTAAAAACATTTATGAGGGCGATATTAAAGTCCGCCCCTATAAAAAAGGTCATGACTATGCCTGCCAGTATTGTGATTACAAGGGTATCTGCCAGTTTGATGAGGCAATCACGCGGGGCGGCTATGAGGTGCTCAAAGCAGCAATGAAGAAAGACCAGTTTTTTAGATTAATCGAGGAAGGAGTAACCGATGAAATGGACCAGTGATCAGCTAAAAGCGATCGAAAACCGTAAAACCAACATGCTGGTTTCAGCCGCCGCTGGTTCAGGTAAAACAGCCCTGCTAATTGAGCGAATTATTCGCATTATCCTTGAAGAAAAGGTCGGCGTCGAGGAACTGCTGATTCTAACCTTTACCCGGGGAGCGGCCGGCGAAATGAAGAATCGGCTCAGTCAGGCGCTGGCCAAAGAACTGGAAAATCCCGAAAATGACCGTAGCTTTGTAATGAAGCAAATGAATATCTTAGGAGGTGCCTCGATTTCGACCCTTCATTCTTTTTGCCTGGGCGTTTTACGCCAGTATTTTCATAAGGGTGACATTGACCCCGGTTTTGCCATTGGTAATGATACCGAAATCGCGCTGATGCTCAAAGAAACCCTGGAAGAGGTTTTTGAAGACGAATACCAGCAGGCGATCACGAGGAATAGCCCGGATCAACTGGATCAGGATCAGAAAAAAGATCAGGAAAAAGATCAACAGTCGATCGACTTCCTCGATCTAATCGAAAGATACAGTGGTAATAAAAATGATCAGGCCTTAAAAGACACGGTTGAAAGCCTGTATCGGTTTCTGGCCACCCAGCCCAACCCCGAGACTTGGTGCCGCCAGGCTTTAGCGCTGTTTGATTGCGATGTAAAAAGCCTGCTAGCCTCGGTGTGGGGAAGCGCTCTAAAAAGAATAATAGAAACTGAGCTTGAGGGCGCCATCGATTCAGCCATCAAAGCCAGTCAAGTTAGCGACACGGCCGGTTTTGAGAAAACCCATGAGCAGATGAAAAACGAGCTACAAATGCTTAAAACTCTTAAAGAAGCGATCCACAGCGATCTGGTACAGGGACTGGAAGACTTGAAAAACCTGAGTTACGAGCGCTTTAAAGGAGCTGCCAAACAGGATAAGCAACACAATGAGCAGATCAAAAAATATCGCGATGAAGCCAAAACCAGTATCGTCAAACTACAGAAACGCTTTGCCATCAATATCGATGAAATGGTTCGGGAGTTAAGAGATCTAAAAAAACCGATGGCTGACTTGGTGAGATTGACTCAGAAATTCTGGATCGCCTTTCAGGCTAAAAAAGCCCAGAAAAATTTGGTCGATTACAATGACCTGGAACAGTTGACGCTTAAAATTCTAAGGGATCCGGAAGTCGCCAATGAGGTTCGCCAACGCTATCGTTACATTTTTCTGGACGAATATCAGGATACTAATGAAATGCAGGAAACCATCCTAAAGCTGATTGTCCGCGATGATAATTATTTTATGGTCGGGGATGTTAAACAGAGCATCTACCGATTTCGGCTGGCCGATCCGACCATCTTTATCGGCAAGTATGAAAGCTTTGCTAAGGATGGAAACCCCAAGAACAGTCTGGTGACCCTCAATCAAAATTTCCGTTCTGCCCAGGGGGTGATCAATGCGGTCAACGCCATTTTTGAAAAGATCATGAGTGCCGGCCTGGGGGAAATTAATTATGACCAACAGGCGCGGCTTAATAAGGGCTTGCCCCATCAAGGACCCTATCAAAAAACAGAGATCGATATTATTGATGTACAAAAACAGGAAGCCGATGACCTGCTAGCCTTTGATGCGGAAGACCAGGAAGATTTAAGTGCAGTTGAAGTAGAAGCCCGGTTTGTCGCTAAAAAAATTCAATCCCTGGTAGGAACCACTTTTTTTGATACCCGAAATAATCAGGAGCGAGTCATCAACTATGGCGATTTTGGGGTGCTGATGCGGAGTGTCGCCGGACGCGGGGAGGTCTATCTCAAGGTCTTTAGCGAAATGGGGATTCCCACCTATTTTGATGGTGGCACCAATTACTACGAGTCGTTAGAAATCACGATGATTCTAAACCTGCTAAATCTGATGGATAACCAGCATCAGGATCTGCCGCTACTGAGTATCATGACTTCACCGATTGGCAATTTTACCACCACCGAATGTACCCAGCTGCGGATTGCCCACCCTCAGGGATTTTTTTATCAGGCGGTTGAAGCCTATTGTCAGCAGGAATGTGACGAATTGTCGAAAAAGCTAGCGCTTTTTTATCAAAAACTGACCACTTGGCGATACCAATCCAAGCTGATGCCGGTGGAAGATTTCCTCTGGAAAATCTATCTGGAATCCGGTTATTATGCCTTTGTCGGTGCCCTTCCCGGCGGTCAGCAGCGGCAGTGCAATTTACGAATCCTGCTTAAGCGAGCTGGCGACTATAAAAAATCGACGCTTAAAGGGTTGTATCAATTTATCCGCTTTGTCGAAAACATGAAAAAACATAAACAGGATATTTCGCCACCAGCGATGGTCGGTAATCATCAGGCAGTGGTGCGGCTGATGACGATTCATAAAAGCAAGGGGCTGGAATTTCCGATCGTTATTCTTTCTGGAACTGGGAAAGGCTTTAATAAGCGCAGTAATTACGATCAGGTGTTATTTCATAAGGATTTGGGAATCTGTCCGGACTATGTCAATTTGGAAAAACGTTATAAACATAATTCACTGGCCAAAGAGGTCTGCAAGGCGCAGAGCAATCTAGAAATGCTCTCCGAAGAAATGCGGCTGCTGTATGTCGGAATGACTCGGGCCGAAGAAAAGCTGGTGATTGTCGGGACGATAAAAAACCGCGATAAAGCCTGGCAAAAATGGCATAATGAAGCGGATGAGTACCATCTTCTCAATGCTGCCAGTCTGCTAGACTGGGTGATGATGGGTTTATTAGCTGGCCGGGATCCGGCGCAAGCTGAGCTGCAGTTGGCGGATTTTAGGATCGCTTACCATCGGCTCGATCAGTTAATATTAGAAGCGGAAGTGGACGGGCCAAGGGATCGCGTCACTCAGGCGCCAGCGGTCGACCCGGGGAGAGAGAATCCTGAGGCAGAGCCAGAAAAGCTTACAATCGCTATTTCTCAGGCTGATCGGGAGGCCATTCAGCAGCGCCTTAATTTTTCTTATCCAGCCAGAGCAGCGAACGAACTCCCCAATAAGATGAGTGTGACTGAAATCAAAGATTATCACAAAAGCGATCAGACCGATCAGCGGCAAACAATCAGGAGGCTTTCACAAAAGCAGGAGAAACCGAAGTTTTTAGAACAGAAGCAGACCGATTTCACGGCTGCTCAACGGGGATCGGCGCTCCACCTGTTGCTGGAGCTGGTCGATTTAGCCCCGATCCGAGCCGAATTATTAAACAATGACGAGTCGGCCTTGCCACTATTTCTAAAAAAATATCTGACCAGGGAAATTGAAGTCCTGATCGACAAAGAATTTCTGCCGGAAGCATTGGCCAGAACGATCAGTGTCGAAAAATTGAGCAGCTTTTATACCTCATCGCTGGGGATTAGGCTGTTGTCAGCCGAACAAGTCAGACGGGAAATCGCCTTTAACTATGCTTATGCGCCAGCACAAATTCGGCCAGAATGGGTCGATATCCCGGAAAAAATTATTGTTCAGGGGATCATTGACTGTGCCTTTATGGAAGATAATAAATGGGTAATTATCGACTATAAGACCGATTATTTTAAAGATCCCCGTCAGCGGCAAGAAATAATCAAGGGCTATGAAATTCAGATCAATATTTATGCGGAAGCCTTAACAAAATTAACCGGAATTCCCGTGAAGGAAAAAATAATCGCCTTGATTACGATGGCAGAATATATCAGTATTTAATGATCACAAGGGATTACTTTAGCTGGGAATGGGGGTTTTCTTAAACAAAAGATGATAAAATATTAAAATAATCTGCGCTTAGCTAATAGCATCCGACAGCAAACAGGGCTTTTTCCCAAAGATGTCGCTAATTAATCATCAGTAGCAGCGCAAACGAATTAATTTTATTGTAAAGGACATATTAATGAAAGCTTTGCAGAAAGACACATTTAGAGAAATAAAAAAATCGCTCAATCGGTTTTTATCGATTGTTGCCATCATTGCGCTCGGCATCTGCTTTTTTGTCGGGGTTAAAACAACTGGCCCGAGCATGAAATATACAGTCAGTGATTATTATCAAAACCAGCAGCTGATGGATATGCGCTTGGTCTCCACCTACGGTTTTTTGCCGGCAGATGTCGATGCCATTCAAAATACCCCCGGAGTGGCGACCGTAATGCCCAGCTATTCGGCCGACGTGATCATTGAGCGGGGCGATAAACGGCCGGTCATCAAGCTGATGGCCTTTAAGGAGGATCAGGCCTTGAATCAACCGCTGCTAGTGGCCGGGCGCTTGCCCGAAAACGCCAGCGAAATGCTGTTGGAGAAGCCCCAGGAAGATCAGGGGATGGGCGTTTCCAGCCATATTTACCAGCTCGGCGAAACGATTAAGTTATCACCGGAGCTTGGCGATAAAGCCCTATCCGAATCGATTAAAGGGGATCAGTTCACGATCGTCGGTTTTGTCAGATCGCCTCAGTTTGTCTCGATTGAGCGGGGGAGCACCTCGGTCGGCCGGGGTACCGTCGATTACTATGGTTTTATTGCCACCGAGAATTTTGCCTTTGAGCGGTTTACCGAGGTGTATCTCTTGTCTCAGGCTACCACCGACGGGATTTACCCATTTTCTGATGACTACGACGAAGTGATTGCTAACCTGGAAAAACAATTGGAAGCCGTCGGTCTTTTGCAGCTGGAAATCAATCATCAGGATATTTTGCTTAAGGCTCAAGCCGAACTGGATAAGGGACGAGCCAAATATAATGATGGGGTGAGCCAGTTTAATGAGGGGATTGCCCAGGGAGAGGCCAGTTTAATTGATGCCAGAAACCAGTTAATTGACGGTGAGGCCGCCCTCAGTGCCGGTTGGAATGAATACAAGACAACCATTGCCAGCACCCAGGCACAGCTTGCCGATGCCCGCAAGCAGATCATTCAGGGTGAGGCTGATCTGATTCGTGGGGCGGATACCTTAAAAGAGGAGTTGGCAAAGGGGGAGGCTCAACTGGAAACCCTGCGTCAAGGCATTGCCGATTTAAAGAACGGTATCGCGCAAATGGAAGCTCAGGATCCCTCCGGCCAGTTGCCGGAACTGCAAGCCCAGATGGCCGAGCTGGAAAAGCAGATTGCCCAGGGTCAAGCAGGATTAACTAATCTGACCGCCCTCAGAGCCGAACTACAAGCCCAAATTGAGAGTCTCGATCCTGCCGCCCCAGATTATCCGACTCAGCTGGCGGAGCTGCAAACCCAATTAGCTGAAATTAACAGCCAGATTACTGAGCTTGAAGCCGGTTTAGCTCAGGCTTACGCAGGAAAAGGCGAAATTCAGCAGGGTCTTGAGGCTATTTATGCCTTTCAGGCTCAATTGACGGGGATGATTAATCAGTTGGCCGAATTAAAAACAAGCCTGCCTCAGGCCGAAGCCGCGCTGGCCCAGGCAGCGATCGATGGTGAAAACCAGTTGAAGGCTGGATGGGCGCTCCTGGCTGACAGCGAAAAGCAGCTCGCGGCTGGAATCGCCGCCTTTGAGGCGGGTCGGAAAGAAGGGCTGAATACCCTGATTGGCTCCCAAAACCAACTCGATGCTGGTTGGTCAAAACTCCGTGATGGGGAAGCCCTGTTGGATAAAAAACGGGCAGAAGGTGAGGCCGAACTGGCCAACGCTGCCAATGAGCTGGTTAAGGCTGAGCAAAAAATTAATGATCTGGAATTTGGAAAATGGTATCTGTTCAATCGCGATGATAATCCCGGTTATGCCAGTTACGGCGAAGATGCCCAGCGGATTGACAATATCTCGGGGGTATTTCCGCTGATCTTTTTACTGGTGGCAGCACTCGTATCCTTTACAACCATGACCCGGATGGTGGAAGAGCAGCGTACCCAGATAGGTACCCTGAAAGCCTTGGGTTATCGACATAGTCAGATTGGCTCAAAGTTTTTTATCTATGCCTTATTGGCTGGCAGTATTGGCTCTTTGATTGGATTGATTGTTGGTATCAACACGCTGCCGCATTTAATTGCCGGAGCCTATGGCCTGCTTTATCAGGTTCCTGATTTAATCATCGCACCGCCCTGGATGCCGCTGATCATTTCCTGTGTCATCGCGATTTCATGTACCGTAGCGGCGGCACTGATCGTGACCCATTATGAACTTAAGGAACATCCATCGGAATTGATGCGTCCCAAGGCACCCAAGATCGGAAAACGGATTTTTCTGGAGAGTATTCCCTTTATCTGGAAACGGCTGGGTTTTATTGAAAAGGTCACGGCTCGCAACTTGCTCCGCTATAAGGGTCGGTTTTTCATGACGGTGATTGGGATCGCCGGCTGTACTGCCCTGATCCTGGCTGGCTTCGGCCTCCAGGATGCGATCTTCTCAATGATCCCCCGACAATTTGAAAACATAACCGTCTTTGATGGTTATATGGCCTTAAAGAATGAAGCGACCTTAACCGAAAAGGCTGACTTCAAAAAAATATTGGATAATGATCCCCGCTTTAGTGAAAATATCCTGGCGCATCAGTCTAAAATGACGATAGAAAAAACTGGCACCGGCAATGGCAAGGCCGCCTATCTGTTTGTGCCGGAAACCGCTGCGCAGATCAAAAATTTTATTCATCTGCAAGATCGTAAATCCGAGACGGCGATTAATCTGGAAGCGGCAGGAGCCGTTTTATCAGAAAAAGTTGCCAATAGTTTGGGGCTGAAGGTCGGCGACACCATCCGAATCTACAATGATGATGAAAGTCACGAGGTAGTTTTAGGGGCGATCACCGAAAATTATCTGGAAAACTATCTTTATCTGTCACCGGCGGTTTATGAAAAGGCCTTTGGCAAAGAGCTGACAGTGAATATGGCCTACGTCAATATTCCCGACACCAACACCGATCTGGAGAATGCCATTGCCAATGACTGGCTGGCTCGCGATGGAGTGGTGGCAGTGAACTTCACCGGGAATATTGTCAAATCGTCATCAGACAGTCTCAGTAGTTTAAGCATTGTGGTTGTGGTGATGTTGATTTCCGCTGGCGCGCTGGCAGCGGTGGTCTTATACAATCTGACCAATATCAATATTTCCGAGCGGGTTCGCGAAATTGCTACCATCCGGGTGCTGGGTTTCTACGACATGGAAGTATATAAGTATATTTTCCGTGAGAATATCGTGCTATCGGCGATCGGAATTGTTGTCGGCTTATTCTTAGGAGTCCTGCTTAACGGGTTTATTATCAACACTGTCGAAACCGATATCGCAATGTTTGCCCGTGGTATTGAGCCCACCAGTTTTGTTTACTCGGTCGTCTTCACCCTGGCCTTTACCTTTATCGTTAATATTCTGATGACACCAATTATTAAACGGATCAGCATGGTAGAATCATTAAAGTCGATTGAGTAACGATGGACAAGATAAATAAAAATCGAATTCAATAAAAATTCAATTCAAAATAAAAAAGCCGATCGGAGATTTAGCATTTCCGACCGGCTTTATATTTTTACGCTGAAACGAAATCAGTAAATTAAATTATTGCACAAGATCATTAGGGGCTGATGAGAAACGAATCACCAGAAGTATCAAAAGGAGTGTCTTTGGGAACCGTCATAATCTCAATGCTTTCCAGCCGGTAGCCGTAGCCGGAGCTGCCGGATTGTTGGCCATTGGCCGCCCAGCTTAGCCAGCCTAAATTCTCGACATGGGTACGGTAATAGATATCAAACCGATTGGCATCGGCACCGAACAGTTTAATCTGAATTGCCTCCAGTCGGCGGCTTTCGCCTGAGGTGCCACTAAGATCACCGTTATCACGCCAGTCCTGCCAGCCAATATCCTGAATATGGGTTCGATAGGAAACACCAACGTCATAACCGGGATTATCCAAGGTGATGCTGATCGCTTCCAGACGGTAACCTAGACCCGAGGTGCCGCTGAGTTGACCGTTTCGTTTAAACTCCTTCTCCCAACCAAGGTTTTGAATATGCGTTTTATATAAGGCGGCTAAGGGTTTATCGGTTGTTACCTTGGCAAGAGCCTGATCCAATTGGATTAAACCATAACCAAAATAATCATCCTTACCAGGATCACCCAGATCCAGGGCAGTTGCTTTTAATGCGGTTTCTACCTCGCTGGCAGTGAGCTCACTATTGGCGGCCAGCAATACCCCACAGGCACCGGCAACGATCGGCGAAGCGAAAGAGGTACCGCTATCATTGGTATAACCGCCAGTCAGTGAAGTGGTATAAACATCTTCACCGGGGGCAGCCAGATCGACCTTGTCGTTGTATTGTGAAAAAGAGGCCCAGTCATTGGAACGGGTGGTGGCAGCTACCGAAATAACGCCATCGTAGGAAGCCGGATAAGAAGACAAGCCTGATTCTGGATCAGATGATTCGCCTTCATTGCCCGAAGAAGCCACAAGCACCTTACCGCGATCACTGGCATACTGAATGGCGGCGGCTTCGCTGGTGTTGTATTCATAACCGCCGTAGCTCATATTAATCACCTTGATGTCGGAGCGATCAGCGGCATCCATTAGAGCAGCACAAATATTGGCAACCGAGAGGCCTTTAGTGCCGACCCGGTAGGGCGCAATTTTTATATCGGCGGTGCCGGCGACGCCAGAAAGCCCAATACCATTATTGGCAGTAGCGGCAATAAACCCACTAACCAGGGTTCCGTGACCGTCCTGATCGATCACTTCGGTACTTTTGGTAACATAGTCATAACCGCTAATAATGCGGCCGGTCAGATCGGGGTGTCGGGTATTTATTCCTGTGTCAAGAACGGCCACCCCAATGGTTTGGTCATTAGTGACCTGATCCCAGGTTTTATCATTGCCGATGGCTTGAAATTGCCAGGCTTTGCCATCGGTAACATAGGGATCATTGGGCAGTGAATAGGTTTTTAAAATATCATTGCGATCAGCCGCCAAAACATTGGGGTTTTCATTAATCATTTTAATAAATGCATCAATATCGACATCATTTTTTACTTCCAGAATATCGACCCGATCAGATACGGTTTCACCTCTGGCAATTTGATTGGTCGATAAAGACAGGCTCTGCACATTAAAGGAGCTGGAATTTTTGTAAATAATAACGACTTGCTGCCCAATATTACCACGATTGTCGACATCAGGAAGTTCGGACAAGCTGTTGATGATCATCTGATTGTTCACACTCACTTCACTGGAATTGGGAATATCACTGGTTTTAATTGATTCATATGCCAGGATTGGTGCTGACAGAAAAAGCATTGCCAGCACAATAACGAAAAAAAGCAGGCGAAGTTTTACTTTTGGTTTCATGGGATCTCCTTGAATAATGATGAGTCAGCCATCGTGTGCGCCAGAACACGGCTTTTAAGACGCGATAGTTACTGCTAAGATTATAACATAGTAAGATCGGGATTACCTTAGATCTAAGCTGAAAAAACCTTTAAGAGAGGGATGAATCGGGAATTTTAAAGCCTGATTTGCGAATAGGTTTATTAAGCTGGATGGTCGTTTCATTAAAGGAAAAAGATCTTTTTTTTGATAATGCCTTTAAAGCAAAAGTCGAATTTTTCCACCTTCTTTTTCTTTCAAATAAAGGCAATAAATGTTAAAATAGAATCAATTGAATGTATCTGTTTACCTGACAGAAAAGAAGTTCTGATTTGGAAGGAATAAGTTTAAAATGCAAATCTGCATCAGCAGATTATTTTCGATGCCTTCCTGTTCTTGACAGGGAGTTTTTTGTTTTTATGATAAGAAATCAGAGAGGAGTGGTTGATCATCGAACGCGTGGCGGTACTCACCGCTATTTTAGAAAATCCTAAAGAAGTACAGGAAGATTTTAACCGGATTATTGCATCCTATCAAGCCTTAGTCATTGGCCGGATGGGCTTACCGCTTTCAGATAAGGGGATATCGATTGTTTGCCTTACCTTATGCGGGAATATGAACCAGATCAATTCGTTAAACGGTCAGTTGGGTAAGTTAAAAGAAGTACATTCAAAATTAACAGTATCAAAAAAAGAATTTTAAAAGGACGAAAAAGAAAGTGGGTAACAAAATGAAGATGAAAAAAATATTTGTACTGGTTGGTTTGATGATGGTGATGATCCTTGCTTTTACTGCTTGTCAGGCAAAACCGGCCGAACCCCAAACCGTAAAGGTTGGCACCCTGGCTGGACCAACCGGGATGGGGATGGCAGAAATGATTGTTAACGGCGTCGACCTGGGTGAAAATGTCACCACCGAATTTACCGTGGCCGGTGCACCAGATCAGTTGACCGCCAGTGTTATCAGCGGTGAATTTCAAATTGCCGCACTGCCTAGCAATCTAGCAGCGGTACTGTTTAATAAAACTGAGGGCCAGGTTGTTCTGGGATCGGTCAATACCCTCGGGGTATTGTATATTGTCGCCGATGAAACCGCCGGTCTTACCAATATCGCTGATTTAAAAGGCAAGACGATTGTTGCCAGCGGCCAGGGGTCAACACCGGAATATGTGTTAAACTATTTGTTAGAGAAAAATGGATTAACCCCAGGGGTCGATGTCACCATTAATTATGTTGCCGAACATAGTGAAGCCGTGACCCAATTAGCCGCTGGCCAGGCCACCATCGCAATGATTCCGGAACCCTTTGTGACCACCATTACATCTAAGAAACCAACCATCAAAGTTGCCGTGGATCTATCAAAAGCCTGGGAAGAAGCCAGCAATGGTTCGCAATTGCAGATGACCGCGGTTGTTGTCAATAAGGACTGGGCAGAAGCTAATCCGCAGGTGCTGGAACAATTTATGGTAGCCTATGAAGCCTCCGTCAATGCCGTCAATGAGAATCCCGCCGAAGGCGCTAAAAATATTGTCGCTGCCGGGATTATGGCCGATGCGGCACTGGCCGAGAAGGCGATTCCAAACTGCAATATCGTTTTTATTCCCGCTAAGGATGCCCAGCAATCGCTAAACGACTATTACACCATCTTAGCAGGATTCGAACCAAAAGCTGTTGGAGGAAAAGTTCCTGGTGAAGATTTCTACATTCTTGGAAAATAAACGGAGTAAAACGACAAAAAAAATAATTGGCAAGACCGGAGTGGCGCTTTTCTGGGTGCTGCTCTGGGGCTTGGCAGCCCGGTGGGTGAACAGCCCACTGGTGCTGCCATCGCCGCTTAAAACCCTGGAAGGTGTAATTAGCCTGGCTGGGGATTTTGAGTTTTTTGTCAGTATTGGCGTTACCCTGTTGCGGGTATTTGGGGGAGTTTTTATTTCGGTAGCGCTGGGTCTGGTTTTAGGACTGGCGGGCGGGCTCAACAAAGTTTTTTTTGAAACGATGAATCCATTTGTCAGCACCATTAAGTCACTGCCGGTGGTTTCGGTTATTATTCTGATTAATCTGTGGATTGCCTCGGGACTGGTACCGCTGGTGGTCACCTTTCTGATCTGCTTTCCGGTAACTTGGACAAATGTCGTGCAGGGAGTAAGAGCCACCGATCAAAAGCTGCTGCAGATGGCCAAGCTTTATAATGTTGAGCAGACAAAGATCATCCGCGATATTTATGTGCCCTCGATAAAACCCTATGCGGTTTCAGCTTTAATGAACGCGATCGGCCTCGGCTGGAAGGTTACCGTTACGGCCGAGGTATTAGCCAATGCCCTGCCATCGATCGGGATGAATCTTTATTATGCAAAAATATATTTAGAAACGGATTTGCTTTTTTCCTGGACTCTGGTGATTGTGATCTGTAGCCTGGTGATTGAAAAGATCACCCTCCAAGTGATCGGAAATAGTCGAAAGGGGGGTGACCAATGTCGATTATCATAAAGGATCTGGATAAAAAATATGGGCAAGAAACTATTTTTGAAGACTTTAATCTGACTTTTGAAAAAAATAAGATTACTGGAATTCTGGGGCCTTCCGGAGCCGGAAAAACCACCCTTTTGAATCTTTGCAGCGGCTTGGAACAGCCAGATAGCGGAATGATTGAAGGCATTAATCCCCAGGCGATCTCCTATATTTTTCAAGAGCCGCGGTTGTTGCCCTGGCGGACGGTTCGGGAAAACCTGCGCTTTGTTTTTAACGAAAAAGCGATAAAAAAACCAGGATCACATGAAGGGGATATTGATGCGATGCTGGAATTAGTCGGATTGGCGACAGTCGGCGACTATTATCCCCAGGAACTTAGCGGCGGCATGCGCCAGCGGGTTGCGATTGCCCGAGCCTTTCTATATCCTTCCGAATTGCTACTGATGGATGAACCTTTTAGCAGTCTCGATTGTTCGCTAAAAAACCGGCTGATTGAAGATTTTTCAAAGATTTGGGAGCAGGATAAACGGACGGTGGTTTTCGTTAGCCATAATGAAGATGAAATCAGACGTTTAGCACATGTCATCCTGACCTTTTCGGACAAACCGGTTCAGATTCTGCAAAAAGAAATCCTTAAGTAACAAGTCGATAAGAAATAATAAAAAAATGTAAAGGCTTACCTGATGAAATACTTGTTTTCTTATGTTAAACTAAAGATGACCACAAAGTTAACATAGAAGTAAAAATATCAAGAATAAGAAATGGGGTAATCCATGGATATAAAACTAATTGCACTAGATATGGACGGTACCACCCTTCAAAAAGATTATATGTCGATTTCAGACAGAACCCGGAATGTTCTGGCAAAGGCGATTGCCAAAGGTATCCATGTGGTACCATCGACAGGACGTATCCTAGGACAATTGCCGGAATCGGTGGTGAGCATTCCAGGAATTAATTATGCCGTGACCTCAAATGGGGCAGCTGTCACTAATTTAAAGACCAAAGAAGTGATTAGCAGTAATTACCTGGGGTCTGGCAGTGTCAAAAAGATTATGAAGACACTGACCCGCCGAAACATATTTTGTGAGATTTATTATCAGGGCCAATCCTATGGTGAACGGCGCTATTTTGAAATGATTAGTAAACGGAATGAACTGTCAAAGGAATTGATTGCTTTTATTCGCAGCAATGCCACAGCAGTTGATGATGTCCTCGATTTTACGATCGCACATGCGTCTGAGATTGAAAAAATAAACATTCCTCTGCTCAGTGAAAAAAACCATCGGGTACTTTGGCAAAAGTTTTCCCAAATTCACGGGGTGACCCTGACAAAGGCGATTGCTAACAATATTGAGGTCAATCATCGTTTGGCCAATAAGGGGGCTGGCTTAAAACAGCTTTGTCGGATTCTAAAACTGGAAGCGGGCAATGTAATGGCAATCGGAGATAGCGATAACGATCTGCGAATGTTGGAGTTTGCCGGCCTCAGTGTCGCGATGGGGAATGCGTCAGAGGAAATCAAAGCGATCGCCAATCATGTTACCCTACCCTTTTATGAAGATGGGGTCGCTGATGCGATTGAGAAATTTGTTTTGGTTTAGTGAAGGATAGTAATATATTAGGATAATTAATTATAATAACCTTAAGGAGATCATTATGAATAAAAAAGCAATTATTGCCGACAAGGCACCGGCAGCAGTGGGTCCTTATTCCCATGCTTATTTAGTTGGAGAGACCCTCTATACCTCGGGTCAGCTGGGTCTGATTCCTGAAACTGGTCAATTAGAAGAAGGGGTGGCAAAACAAACCAAAAGAGCTTTGGCTAACCTCAATGCTGTTTTGGAAGCGGCCGGATTGAGTCGTCAGGATATCGTTAAAACCACGGTTTTTTTGGCAAACATGGCTGACTTTGCGGTTGTCAATGATATTTATGCTACTTTTTTTGAAGGTCAGGCCGAGTATCCTGCCCGTTCCTGTATGCAGGTGGCTGCCTTACCGATGGCCGCACTTTTCGAAATTGAGGCGATCGCAGTTAAATAACTCGTCAAAACTTTAAAAATAAGGATAATTCAAGAGCCCATGGTCATGCCGCTACGGTTAATGGCCATGGGTATCTTCTTGACTAAAAAGAGAGGGAAATCATGAATAAAAAATTGCAGAATTATCTGACCCTGGTAGATTTTTTAGCCGAATTTATGGGAGAAAATACCGAAGTTGTTCTCCATGATATGACTGACTGGCATCATTCGGTGGTGGCTATTCGCAATGGCCATATTAGCGGACGGAAGGTTGGCGATCCGATTACAGAAACTAACTTAAGAATTCTTCGAAGTGAGGTGCATGAAAAAGTGCCGTATATGAATAACGATCCCAAAAAATTCAAGAAAAAAGAATCGATCAAATCAGCATCCTGGTTTATCAAGGATGAAAATGAGCTGCTCATTGGGATGATCTGCATCAACTCTGATTGTCATGAACTGATTGCAGCCCGGAATCTTTTAGATAAGATGATTCGGCCACCGATCGTTGAAAATGAGCAAAAAGAAAAAGGACCAGAAAAAATAAATATTGATGTGAAAGAACTGGTCGATAATAACCTGAACCATATTTCCCAGGAGCTACTTAAAAAACTGAAGCATTTATCCAAGGATGAAAAAGTCGAACTGGTCGGTAAACTCGATCAAATGGGAACATTTTCAGTCAAGGGAACCATCTGGTATCTGGCCAAATGCATGGGGGTTTCGGTGCCGACGCTGTATCGCTACCTGTCATTGACAAAAAATAAGACCTGATCAATATGATTGATTATCCGACAATAAAGTAACGGATAAACGTGTAACCTGAACGTTAAAAGGATTAAGGATAACCTTAATAAAAATAAAAATAAATTAATTTTCATTTAATCGTTTACTTTTTGTTTAAAAGATGTTATATTGATATCAATAATTCTCATTTTCACAATAATTTCCAGGGGAACCTCAGGCTGTGCCTGAGGTTTTTCCTTTTTTGGGCGCGCCCGACCAATCAAAATTAAGGTCTCGTCATCGCCTCTTAATTAACAGCCTCTTAAATCAGCTAGTCTTAAATAATGCTTGTTTGATTCCATCACCGGGTGATAAAATTTACAAATCTTAAAAAATAGCATATAATATTAAAAAAAGCAAAGTGTGAAATGACAATGCGTAAATACAATAGAAATAGGGGTGCAATATGACAAGTCAGTTAAATAAAGATAATCTGCCTGAGCATATAGCCATAATCATGGACGGTAACGGCCGTTGGGCGAAAGCAAAAAATCGCCCCCGCTTATTTGGCCACAATGCCGGCATGAAAACAATGAAAAAAATTGTCCGGGCGTCATCAGACGCCGGTATAAAAATAATCACAATGTATGCCTTTTCGACCGAAAACTGGAAAAGGAGTCCCGAAGAAGTGGACGGTCTAATGAATATTGCGGTTGAGTATTTTCATAAAGAAGTTGGCGAATTGCATCAAAACAATGTTAAAATCAACGTCATTGGAGACCTGGATGGTCTTGGTAAAAAAGTCCGAGAAGCGGCGGTCAAGGCGATGGCTACCACCGCGGAAAACACCGGATTGGTACTTAATATTGCGCTTAACTATGGCGGCAGAGCTGAAATTCTCCAGGCAGTCAAGCATCTGATTGCTCAGGGAATTGCCCCGGAAGCACTGACCGAAGCGCAGATTAGCGAACATCTTTATACTAAGAATCAACCAGATCCGGATCTGCTGATTCGAACTGGCGGTGAAAGCCGACTCAGCAACTTTATGTTGTGGCAGATGGCCTATTCAGAATTTATCTTTACTGACATCTATTGGCCAGATTTTGAGGTCGCCAGCTATTATCAAATGATCGAAAATTATCAGAGAAGGAATCGGCGTTATGGATCAACTGAATAACAAGCTGGAGAACCGCCAGACGGAACGATCCAGAGCAGAAAGCAGGCGGGCAGAAAAAAGTTCCATGAAAACCCGGGTCTGGACCGGGGTGATTGGTCTGCCGTTACTGATTATTATTTTGTATACTGGGGGATTTATCCTCGTCATGGGGGTATCCTTCCTGGCTTTTGTCGGGACAATGGAGTATACTCGAGCGATTAACAAAATGATTCGTCCAAAAATAAACGTCTTTCTGATGATCGTTTTGGCGATTATGGTGATGACGACCATCAAATTGGATTATTTTTTTCTGATGCCGGTTTTACTGGTCGCCTTTATTGTCATTTTTTGTTATGAAATTTTGTCAGGCCATGTCGGGATTCAACGTAGCAGCGCCACCTTGATGGGATTAATTTATGTGCCAATCATGTTTGGCCACCTGTTCCTTTTTGAAACGATCAATAAGGGGGCCTATTATATGTGGCTGATTTTTGTGATTGCTTTCACAACCGATACGGCGGCCTATTTTATCGGAAAATCGATTGGCAATCGAAAGATTGCTCCGTTAATCAGTCCCAAAAAAACCATTGCTGGTTCGGTTGGCGGGGTGGTCGTCGCGGCATTGTGCACGATTCTTTATGGAACGATTCTCAGTTCCTACTTCAGTTTCGTATTACCCTGGTATTTATACATGATTGTTGGCGTTTTTGGAAGCATTGCCGGACAATGCGGGGATTTGACAGCATCGATGATCAAGCGAAAAGCCAAAATGAAAGATTTTGGTACGATTTTACCCGGTCATGGAGGGATTTTGGATCGCTTTGACAGTATCCTCTTTATCATTCCTTTGATTTATATATTTGCCAAATTAACCATTGGCATCGCGTAGGTGAAAATTTGAATTTATATACCATCCTCATTACATTACTGATTTTGTGTGTCCTGGTAATTGTTCACGAATTGGGTCATTATATCGTGGCAAAGAAAACCGGTATTTTCGTCGAAGAGTTTGCTATTGGCATGGGTCCGAAATTATTTGCCCGCCAGGGTAAAGAAACCCTCTTTACCATTCGCGCTTTTCCGGTGGGCGGATTTTGCAAAATGCGGGGCGAAGAGCCAGCATTTGACGAAGAAGGAAACCTGATTCCCAAAGATCCCACAATCCCCGTTGATCCCCGCAGTTATGAAGCAAAAAGCCGCGGGCAAAAGCTGTTGGTATTGGTGGCCGGTTCGGCGATGAACATTATCTTTGCCGTAGTCTGCCTGATTGTGGTGGCTTTTTTTACCGGTCATACCAACGTCTTTGATGCCATCGGCACGGCCTTTTTAAATACCTGGCGGTTTTCAGGCCTGATTTTTCAAAGCTTTGGGATGCTGTTCACCGGTCAGGTGGGTCTGGATCAGCTGGCTGGTCCGATTGGCATGGTGTCGATGGTCGATACTTTTTTAGAAAGTGGCCTGATTATTTTACTGGCCTTTACCGCCATGTTAAGTGTCAATCTGGGGATTATCAACCTGTTTCCCTTACCAGCCCTGGACGGCGGCCGGATTTTTATTATCCTGATTGAAATGGTAGTGCGCCGGAAGCTTAGTGCGGAATGGGAATTGAAGATCAACTATTTTGGATTCATTGCCCTGATTGCCCTGGCCGTTCTGATTGCGGTGAATGATATTGTGCGGCTGGCAGCCTAGGAGAATGGCATGAAAAATCGAAAAAAAACTCGGCTAGTAAGGATTGGAACAATTGCCATTGGGGGTGAAAATCCGATAGCGATCCAGTCGATGACCAATACCGACACCAGAAACAGTGTCGCTACGGTTGCGCAAATTAATGCCCTTGAATCGGCCGGCTGTGAGATAGTCCGAGTTGCCGTTCCCGATCAAGCGGCCGCCAATGCCATTGCCGATATTAAAAAGAAGATCAATATTCCGCTGGTGGCGGATATTCATTTTGATTATCAGCTGGCGCTGACGGCCATCGCAAATGGGGTCGATAAGCTGCGCATCAATCCGGGCAATATTGGTTCCGAAAAAGGCATCCGGGAAATTGTTGCGATGGCCAACGAACGCGGCATCCCGATTCGAATCGGGGTGAATGCCGGTTCCCTGGAAAAAGAAATTTTAGCCAAGTATGATGGCCAAGCCACCCCAGCTGGGATGGTCGAATCAGCGCAGCGACATATCCGGATTCTCGAAGATGCTGGTTTTAATGAGATCGTGGTTTCGATGAAGGCTTCGGATGTCCGGTTTACGATTGAGTCATATGAAAGGTTGGCTGACCTGTATGATTATCCGCTGCATCTGGGAATCACCGAGGCTGGAATCCTACGAAGCTCGGCGGTTAAATCAGCGATGGGGATTGGCTATCTATTGCTTAATGGGTTGGGGGATACCTTGCGGGTATCGATTACCGGAGATCCGCTCGAAGAAATCGATGTAGCCCGTGATATTCTCCGCGGCATCGGTTTATACACCGGCCGACGACCTCGAGTGGAAGTCATCTCATGTCCCACCTGCGGACGCACCGAAATTGATTTAATCGGCATTGCTCAGGAGATTGACCGGCAATTACGACACGTTGAAAAAGACCTTCGGGTGGCCGTGATGGGCTGTATTGTCAATGGTCCCGGCGAAGGCAAGGCCGCTGACATTGGCATTGCCGGCGGGAAAAATAAGGCGGTGTTGTTTAAAAAGGGTGAAATTATCAAGAGCATAACCGAGGCTGAAATCATCTCGGTGTTATTAGAAGAAATAGAAAAAATGTGAGGCGAGATCTTTGAGTATTTTAACCCGACGACAAGAACGATTTAAGAAAATAATAGCGGATTATCATCTGATTACCGAAAGTATAAAAATCAATTCCAGTAAAGGGGAATTGATTTTTAAATTTTCCAGCCCTAAAAAGCAAGCCGATACTGAATTTATTAAAACCGAAATGCAGGAAATTTTCGATTATGCCAAAGCCCTGCAGATTGAAGTTGCCCCGCTCAAATATCAAGATGGCGCGCATCTGCTGGCCACCGATGGTAAAGGGGTCAGTCAGTTACTGGTGGGGATCAATCAGAAGATAACCAATATCCTGCTGATTAATACCCTGATTGCCGAAGGCAACACCTTTTACGTCAGAGGCCGATCGACCGGGGAAATCGATGGCGAAGCGCTGGCAATTTTTTCCAGCCGTTTCAAGCGACTAATCGCAGACCATTATGGTCTGGAAGCTGAATTGGTGGTGCGTTTCACCGATGAGGATTCGGTGGCTGAAAAAAGCCAGCAGGATCTGGAAAAAAGGTTAGCGGCTATCAAACCAGTTACTAACAGTGCCAGCTCAAGTGGTTCAACCAATGGATCCGGTCAGACCAAGCTTCCCAAGGCTGAAAAACCTGGCGATGTGGTCACCGGAAAAAAAATAACACATACCTGGGAATGGCTCAAAAATGTCGATTTTAATATTAATGGCGAATCCGAAGGAAAAAGTCTGGTCATTAAGGGCTGGGTTTTTGGGGTCAATACCCGGCCGCTAAAGAATAATAAGACCCTGCTGACCTTTAATATTACCGATAACACCAACAGCATTACCTGTAAAATCTTTACCGACAAGGAAGAAGTCATTGCCGGCATTAAAGAAGGCAACTGGTATCTGGTCGAAGGCAAGATCAATTATGACGAGTATTCCCAGGAAATGATGTTTTATCCCCGCAATATCAACCTTTCCCAAGAAACCATAAAAACCGATGATGCCCCGGTCAAACGGGTCGAGCTTCATCTCCATAGTCAGTTCAGCGCTATGGATGCGGTCAGTAAGGTTGAGCAGATTATGAAGCAGGCGGCCAACTTTGGCCATGATATCATTGGCATCACCGACCACGGGGTTTTGCAGGCCTATCCGGAAATGATGGAACTGGGCCGCCAGAAAAAAATCAAGGTCCTCTATGGGGTCGAGGGCTATCTGGTGGAAGACCAGCTTAACATGGTTTACGGCGATCAGGATCAGGACTTCTGTGGCGAATTTACTTTTTTTGATTTAGAAACCACTGGTCTGGTCGCAGGGAATCACAAGATCATTGAAATTGCTGCGGTACGGATTAAAAACAAGCAAATCGTTGACAGCTTTTCGACGTTAGTGAATCCCCATTGTGAAATACCGGCATTTATTACTAAGCTGACCAATATTACCAATCAAATGGTGGCTGATGGAATGGATGAGCGGGAGGCGCTGGCGAAATTTCTGGAATTTTCCGGCGAGACGATTCTGGTTGCCCACAATGCTGCTTTTGATATGAGCTTTTTAAATAAAGCCTTAGCCGACCACGGCATTTACCGCGAAAATACGGCCGTCGATACGCTGGCCATGTCCCGCTGTCTGCTAACCCAGATCAACCGCCATAACCTGAAAAAACTATGCTCGCATTTTAAAATCGCGATTCAAAATCATCACCGGGCCTTAGATGATGCGGCTGCCTCGGCCAAGGTGTTTGTCAAGCTTTTGGATCTGGCTGAGAAAAAAGGCTGCACCACGATCCAGACCCTTAATACCCTGTCTAGTCGAGAACGGAGTATCCGCCTGAATGCCACCAACCATATTATTATTTATGCCAAAAACCAGGCCGGAATTAAGGATTTGTATCGGATCGTATCTGAAGCGCATCTTAATTATTTTTATAAAAAACCGCGGATTCCCAAATCGCTGCTGGCCGAAAACCGCGAAAATCTGCTACTGGGTTCGGCCTGTGAAGCGGGCGAATTGTTCACTGCAATGGTTCATAATAAGTCTCAGGATGAGATCCAGCAAATCGCCAGCTTTTATGACTATCTGGAAATCCAACCGCTGGGAAATAACCAATACCTGATTGATAATAATAGTCTGCCGGATCAGGAAGCTTTAAAAAAAATCAATCAGCGGATTATTGAGCTCGGCAAAAGCTTGAATAAGCCGGTGGTGGCGACTGGCGATGTTCATTTTGTCAATCAGGAAGATGCCCTTTACCGGGAAATATTAATGACGGGTCAAGGTTTTAAGGATGCTGGCAAACAGCCACCGCTTTATTATCGGACCACCCAGGAAATGCTCGATGAATTTGATTACCTGGATGAGGAAACCGCCCGCCAAGTGGTGATTGACAATCCCCGTAAAATCGGTGCAATGATCGAAGCAGTACTACCGATTCCCGACGGCACCTATCCACCGGTGATTGAAGGCTCCGACGAAGAGATCCGCGAAATGGTGGCAGATCGGGCTAGGGAGCTCTTTGGTCAGCCGCTGCCGGAACTCGTTGAAAAGCGGATTAAAAAAGAATTGGACTCGATCATTGGAAACGGCTACTCAGTACTCTATTTGATTGCCCAGAAACTGGTTTATCATTCGATGGAAGACGGCTATCTGGTCGGGTCGCGGGGCTCGGTGGGTTCTTCCTTTGTGGCCACCCTCTGTGGAATCACCGAGGTTAATCCGCTGGCACCCCACTACCGTTGCCCCAGCTGTAAGCATTCCGAATTTTTCAACAGCACCGAGGTCGGGGTCGGGCCGGATTTAAAAGATGCCAATTGCCCGCACTGCGGTGCCAAGCTTGATAAAGACGGTTTTGACATCCCCTTTGAAACCTTTTTAGGCTTCGAAGGCGATAAAGAGCCCGATATTGACCTTAATTTTTCCGGCGAAAACCAGGCTGAAGCGCATCGCTATACCGAGGTACTCTTTGGTAAGGGTAAGGTTTTCCGGGCTGGAACTATTTCGACGATAGCCGAAAAAACCGCCTTTGGCTTTGTCAAAAACTACTATGACGAAAAAGAAATTAAAGCGACCAAGGCCGAACTGGAGCGGGTGATTTCCTGCTGTGCCGGCGTCAAAAAAACCACTGGTCAGCATCCCGGTGGAATTATGGTGGTACCAACCGATAAGGATATTTATGATTTTTGTCCGGTTCAGCGGCCCGCCGATGATACCGAAAGCGATACCGTCACCACCCATTTTGCCTATGAGTCGATCAGTGGCCGGCTGCTAAAACTTGATATTCTGGGTCATGATGATCCGACGATGCTTAAAATGCTCAAGGATTTTACCGATGTCGATCCGGTCGGAATTCCCCTCGACGATGAAAAAACGATGAGTTTATTCACCTCTACCAAAGCCCTGGAATTTAAAGACAATGATTTTGAATCGCCATTGGGGGTTTGTGGGATTCCTGAATTTGGCACCAGCTTTGTTCGGGAAATGTTGCTCGATACCAAGCCGACGGCGTTTTCTGACCTGATTCGGATTTCCGGTCTGTCTCATGGTACCGATGTGTGGTTAAATAACGCCCAGGATTTGATCCGCGAGAAAAAGGCCACCATCAAAGAAGCGATCTGTACCCGTGATGATATCATGATCTATCTGATCTATGCCGGCTTAGAAGCCAAAACCGCCTTTAACATTATGGAAGCGGTTCGTAAAGGAAAGGGACTTAAGTCCGAATGGGAAGAAGATATGCGCAAGAACAAGGTACCGGAATGGTATATTGATTCCTGTAAAAAAATCAAGTACATGTTTCCCAAGGCTCATGCAGCCGCCTATGTGACGATGGCCTTTCGGATTGCCTGGTACAAGGTTTATTACCCGCTGGCTTATTATGCCACCTACTTTTCGGTTCGCGCCAGCGAGTTTGACGCCCAGCTGATCAGTCAGGGAAAAGGAGTGGTAGTGCAGCGGATGAACCAGATTAAAGAATTGGGCACCAAGGCCTCCAACAAAGAAAAGTCACTATTAACGGTGTTGGAGATTGCTCATGAAATGATCTGCCGCGGTTATAGTTTTAAAAATGTCGATGTCTATCAGTCCCATTTCAGCCAGTTTCGAATCATTGGCGATGCGCTGCTGCCGCCACTGAACGCCCTCGAGGGGATTGGTGATAAGGCCGCCCAGCGCATCTTTGAAGAAGGCCAGCTGCGCCCCTATATGTCACGCGAAGATTTGCAAAACCGCACCAAGATCAGCAAGTCTGTGATTGAAACACTGGAAAAACAGGGTTGTTTAAATCAGTTGCCAGCTTCTAATCAGATTGCCTTTTTTTAAGCAATTTAATAAAAAAAATTAAGAAAAAATACCTCGTAAGGAATATACGAGGTATTTTTTTGACGCGATGAATAAAAAAAAATCCTGAATGCCAGTCAAAAAGATTAAATAGTATCGATTATTAACAAGATATTACCATTGGTAACAAGAATTTTGATTTTATTCCGGGTCGAATTTCTATATACTGTACAAAAGTAGTCGATTACAATAAGAAAAGGGGAAGCATACTATGAAAATGGATACATCAAAAATGCTGGAATTCAAACCAACAAGTTCAGAACAGCTCTATCTCATGTACACGCAGTTAAAGGAGATTCGCGTCGGGGTGACCAGTCTTCAGGAAGAGCTGGACAAGATATTCTTAAGAAACCGCGTGGTTGAAGTCGTTGAGCGGGAATATGATTTCGGAAAAGTCAATGAAGTCCTGGAAATATTTGGCGGCTATGTCAATCGCAGTTTCGGTATTCGGGTTGAAAAAAACGGCAAGGTCGAAGAATACTTTGTCCGCAAATACAAAACCGGGATCCAGGCAAAAGAAATCGAATTTGAGCATTCGCTGATTACCTTTGCCAAAGAAAATGGATTAGATATCGCCGCAGGGATTATCCCAGCTGCTGACGGTCGCGGATATATCAAGGTTGAGAACCCTATCGTCGGCGATGAAGAAGAAAATATCGAATATTATGCCGTTTATGACTATTTAAGGGGTGAAGACAAGTATACCTGGTTGACACCATATTGTACGGACAAAGAGTTTGCCAGTATGGCCGAAGTGATGGCGACCTTCCACAATGCCGCTAGAGACTTTGATCCGATGGGACTGGAGCGGGTTGAGCTTAAAATACTCGATTTTGTCGAGACTCTGCCACAAATCTTTACAGATTATGCTGGAGCAGACTACGATAACATTTATCATGAGTTTTTCAATAAAAAACTGGCTGCTGTTATTGACGTGATCAAGAAAAATAAAATTCCCGAAGCCCTTGCACAAAAAATGCCATATAATCCAACCCACAATGACTATCATCCTGGTAATGTGAAATTCCTCGATGAACAGGTCGTTGGGATTTTCGATTTCGACTGGTCAAAAATTGAGTTAACCCGGATTTCGAGTAAAAGCATAGAAATTAAGCAATTTCAGCCAAATCAGTGCTCACAAACCGCATAAAACGGTAAAAATAATCCAAAATCACAAATGTAGTGACCGAAAATAGAATTAAATTCATTTATCATGAGTTTTTCAATAAAAAACTGGCTGCTGTTATTGACGTGATCAAGAAAAATAAAATTCCCGAAGCCCTTGCACA
>NZ_CAKMJU010000114.1:0-5912 GCF_927416815.1 uncultured Acetobacterium sp.
AACATTGGAATATCAATTATTTGACTATGTCCATTGGTTTAATAATGATCGGATTCATGGCTCATTGGGCTATCTTTCACCAGTCGATTATAAGTGTATGATGTCCGCGTAATTTTTGTCCAAAAAAGGGTTGCCTATCCACTGTTTGAATTTTTTTGATTCGATGCTCAATTTACTTAGCTGTTGTATGGTCGCCTGGTTTTCTGCCATCTTGCTAATACTTCCTTTATTATCAATTTTAAATCGCTTCTTAAGTGTTGCTTATTGATTGATACCGCAATATCCTAACAACTGGTTTGAGCTCCATAGCATGGTAATTTTTGATCAAGTCAAACGCTCACATACTTGCTTCCTGCCGTTCGGTCGCTTCGATATTATACGCTATATAAATATTACCTGTCCACCGTAAATTTCTGGCACCTGTCATTTTTTGTTCAGTCAGCCGCTTTTTTTGATAATATTTTCTTAATATTATCCAACAGTTGTGAATAAAATTACTTTATTCTAAAAAAAGAGGCAAGCGCTCTTTATAAAGCCCTTACCCCTAATATTCTTTGTCTGTTATTCAATTCCGATAAAACCAAACGACCAGACTATTCTTTTTTGATTTGCTTTTAGTTTGGTGTTTGACTTGCTTTTGGATTAAATTTTGAACTTTTAATATTTTTATTACTCCATGTGTATTGCCACTTTTAAGTTGCAAATTTTCAAATTACGCCTTGACTTTTATAAAGCGACTCTCAACCCCACCCCAAAAAACAAACCAAACATCTTCAGCAAACTTTGGGATATCGCAGTCCCCGTGGTATATCATGGTTACGTCTAAGGTACCGTGAAGCATTGCCATAAATGAACAAACAATCGGATAACAATATGCTTCTGCCCCAGGATTATCACCAAGCGCCTTCTCGACAATCTCTTTTACTCGGTTTTCTAATTGCAGTTCATGTTCTTTTATAGAAGACTGGGCTCTTTTAATCACATTTGCGGTCTCATTGAGTAGCAACCATTTCCAAAATCTCAACCTAGTTTTATCACTATAGTAACCGACAACTGACATATAAATCGTTTTTAATTGCTCTGCCGGACTAAGATGATCCAACTCGTAAAACTCCACCTGTTTTTCATAAAAATACTTATCGACGTGGATATTGATTACTTCGAAATAAAGTTCCTCTTTACTTTCAAAATAATTATAAATCGACTGTTTTTTGATGCCCGCTGCTGCTGCAATTTCAGTCAATGGGATGTTGTATCCTTTCTCGGCAAATTTTTGGTATGCTACTTCTAATATCAGCTCTTTCCGCATGAATTATCTCCTTTAAATTGACTAACCCTCTTGTAATATTATACATTATAAATTATAAATTACTAATTATAAATTCAACTTTTTATTTGTTCAAAAACAGCTTGATTAATGATCCGTTAATCGTTATAATTAAACCCTGAGTTTAATTAATGAAACGGAGGTTTGATATGGGTCGACGAAAAAAAGAATTAACTGATTTTCACAGAGAGAGTATCATAAAAATTGCGGAAACCCTCTTTGAAAAAAATGGTGTCGAGAGTACGTCAATGAATGACATCGCAAGGGAAGCCGAATACAGCAAGGCAACCTTGTATGTCTATTTTAAAAACAAAGAAGAAATTGTCAATTGTATTATCTTGAAAAGCATGAAAATGCTTTATGATCGGATTCAAGCGTCAACACAAACAGAGAATGACCTGTTAGCTCGGTATTATGGCATCTGTCATGAATTGACTGCTTATTGCGATACCTATCCATTATATTTTCAGACCTTGACTCAAGAAATCAACGTCGATATAAACAATCCCGATACCCCACCAGTATTTCAAGAAATATTTGAAGTGGGTGAGGAAATCAATGGTCTGATCGATATCTTTTTTAGGGATGGGATAAACCAAGGTGTTTTTCGTTCTGATATCAAAATCCCTGAAACCGTGTTTCTTTTCTGGGCTAGTTTGTCAGGAATCATCCTGATGGCCAGCAAAAAAAAGAACTATCTTGAGCAGTACATGAATACAACAAAACAAGATTTTTTGAAATACAGCTTTGATACGCTAATTAATTCAATCCTGAAGGAGAAAATAAATGTCTAAACTAAAAACGATCGTTTTACCGTTGATCATCGCGATTCTTGTTATTGGCTGCTTTTTTGGGGCATCCTACCTCAGTGATGTCAACAATTATAAAAAAGCGATTGCTGAAATTGCAATTGCCGAAATCGATCTCTCTCAAATCCCTGATGGTGTTTATGATGGCTCATATGATGTCGGTATGATCTCGGCAGAGGTTGAAGTTGTTGTATCTCATAGCTCAATTAAGACGATCAGCCTGATTGAGCATAAAAACGACCGTGGCTCTTCCGCTGAGGTAATTACTGACACCATTGTTGCGCAACAAAAAATCGATGTTGACACTGTTTCAGGCGCTACCAATTCCAGCCAGGTGATCAAAAAAGCCGTTGCCGTGGCGCTGTTGCAAAAATAATTTGCGATACTTACTGTTCGAACTTGTGCGAGTGTCTCCGAAATATAGACTTTTTTTGTTATTATTCGAACAATTAAATCAAATAGGCGCTAAAAGATCTTCGCTGCCACGCATTAAATATTTCTCCAGAAGTAAGGTTCAATAAAAATGCGAATTTCTAGAACTCTGGCAACTAAGCAGCCATCTTATCAATCGAGCGCGCTCAAAACATGCACTCTGGAAAATCAAATTTAAGATTACTTTAAGATGCCGTTATGCCCCCTGTCAGAATGGATTGCGATAATGCTTGTATGCTAAGACATGCTACCTAAGTCACATACGGAAAACTAGAAACCTAGAAACGAACTTGCCCTCAAATTAATCGTTGACCGCTTGTGTTGCTGCATGTTATCTGCGTATAGCAATCCCAATATTGAAAGGAATCCTATCCATGAAAAAATTATTTCTATTCGGCTTAATTCTGTTATCCTCCATCCTTATTTTTACCGGTTGTATCAACAGTGGTGATTTTAAAGATCCTGATCTCGAGGTTCCATCGATTTCAGTCACATCATCATCAATCGTCGATGGCAAGTTATTGACGGCCACCGCTGCTGCTAGAAAACCCAATGATCCTATTGGCTTAAACCAAAGTCCTGCTTTGAGCTGGGAGGCAGTTGAAGGTGCCAGCTACTATACCCTATGCCTGTTTGACGAAGATGCTAATTGGCTTCACTGGTTTGTGACAGACATAACCGCTACATCAATCGAACAGGGCGCTTACACCGCCCCAAGTCAATACATAGGTCCCTACCCACCTCAGTCCGGCGGCAAACATACCTATCGAATCGAAGTATTCGCCATAAAAAAACAGCCTAACGATACCATCGGTAAATTAGATGGCCAGAATTCTTACGCTGGTCTTGTCAATCATCTCAACCAGGTTGGTGGACACTCTGATAACATTATTGCCCGAGGCCATCTTACCGCAACCTATGAAAATGGTGATTATAACGTAATCCCGAAATGAACTAATTAGCAGAAACTAATAGTTCCATCTTTACTGTGAACATTATATAAAGCTCACGGTATTTTCACAGACTAAAAAAATAATTAAAAAATGAAAATGAGGATGAAGATTTTCCTCATAATTAGTCTTCATGTAAGAAAATGCATCGCTGATTCCCGCTGCTGATCTCAGCAGCATCGGAATTATGTAACCGAAGCACCCGCTTTAACAACAGAATATTCTGTTGTTATTCACAAAGTATCACTATTGATTTAAAAAGCAATCTCCTGATCGTTTAGTTATCATTATCTTTCATGAAAGCACCAATATTAGCTTTTGCAAAATCTTCAAATGTCCGAGGGTTTTTTCCGGTTAATTTAAAAAATTCATTGGTGATTGTTTTAGCCGTACCGAGTCTGGTCATGATATACAACATGACCGTAACATTGACATAGTTTTTATCAAGCCCACGACTCTTGATATAGTAACTTCGATATTTTAACAGGCCTAGTTTGACGTATGTTATTTTTCGGTTAGTCAATTTACTTAGCACATCTGCGACCTGGAAATAGTCTAACGCTTCCGGTCCGCTGATTGTGTGTGCCGTATTTTTGAATTGATCGGGATCATGAAGGATTGTTGCGCTGGCTAGTCCGATATCAGCGGCATCAATAAAACTCGTTCTGCTTTTCCCTGCCGGGATAAAAATTATATCTTTGTCCCTGATTTCCAAAGCATGTATACCGGAAATATTTTGCATGAAAAAGCCAGGTCTGATGTGAGCAAATGGAATACCGACACTTTCGATAAATTTTTCAATTTTATAATGTGGTGGGATGGTGTTTTTCTCGATCCCCATTAAAGATAAAAAAGTGATTAACGTGATTGGATATTCTTGAGTTGCTTTAATAAATGGATACAAATCTTCTGGTTTGCCGAGATGTGGCGGTCGCATTAAAAAAATTCGATCAACCCCAGTTAATGCTTTTTTATATGTTTCCGGTCGCGTAAAATCAAACGCCACCGTGGTCACATTGCTACCAAATAGCTGATCCAGTTTTTGTCTATTTGTACCTGCTGCAACAACATCTTCGCCCATTTTTAATAGTTCATTTACCACATAATTGCCAACATTTCCTGAGGCTCCGGTAACCAGTATCTTCATCTATTGTCCTCTTCTAATATGCAATTTGCAATTTCCATCAATTCGACTAATTGACCAAACTCATCCGCACCCATTCTTTCTTTCAATAATTCAACGGCTTTAAAATACTCAATCGACGTCGACTCAACCAGATTCTTTCCTTTTTCGGTTATCACAAGTGTATAACTTCGCTTATCAGCGATCGAGCTTTCCTTTATTAAAAAGCCTTGCTTCGTTAATGATTTGACCATTGAACTGACCGAAGGTTTGGAGATGTTAAAAAATTGGCTGACCATCAGCGGCGTTACGGCACGACTTTGCTTTTGAGTGTATATCAGCACACCCATTTCGCTCGATCTGATGGGAAGATCCCGCTTTGAGTTCATATGCAGTCTGCAAAACATCCCGATTACATCCGCACTATTTATAAGATCAACATTCATTTGCGCCTCCATGTAGTTAACTTACCTAACTATATGGTACAATTACTTTATCGCTTTGTCAATCATTTTCAATGAGCATGTGCAGATCCGTTCAATGCCATCTTTGCAGATCATTGCCTTTTATAACGCTGCAATTGTCTGGTGACGCCTTGTTCCGTTAATTTTTTGATCAATTCATGCAATTGATCCGAAGGCAGTTTATCAGTCTGCCGGTACCAGTAACTCATCATACCAATCCTCGCCGATAGGGTATATTGGACAACATAGCCCAATTCTTGTTGATTAACCGTCGGTTTATTGGCGAATTCCTGGATTATTATTGGTTTAATTGCTTTTTTTAGTTTGCTTGCAAAAGCTGGGTCGCCACCATCGCCAAGCAACACGGTATAGTATTTGCTGTTCTTTTCATAAAGCTCAAGAAACGTGTTCATAGGCATGCCGCGCATGTTCGAACCGATTGTAATTGATGGCAGCTCGTCCAGGGTGGGGATTAACGAATCTTCAATATGTTCCAGTACATCATTACACGTCTTTAAAATATTGATAGAATGTGCCCCGGTTATAGCCGACTTTATTAGTAATGTCCTTACTGGTAATTTTTTCACCGCAACTCAACTAGATAACCGCTAATTGATGCACTCTATGAAAGGGAAGAAAGAATCAATGTTATCTCTATTGGTTAAAAATCGGGTAGGAGGCTGACCATTAATTGATCAGCCGACCTCCCACACCACCGTACGTACCGTTCGGTATACGGCGGTTCCAGAGTTTACACAGTTACTTGCAGATAATAATCATAAAAATTGGGATATCCTGCCCGCTTGA
>NZ_CAKMJU010000115.1:0-21439 GCF_927416815.1 uncultured Acetobacterium sp.
GAACAGGCGATTGCCTTAGCTAAATCCCAAGGGTACCAGATTCTGACCGGTACCTGATCGTTCTACCAATACTTTTTTTTTGACCATCACTTGATGGTTTGTTTGCTATGCTCAGAATTTGGTTTGCTTAATACTAGAGATGTTTCAGACTTATCTCCTTGTTTCTAAATTTTCATTCTTTTAAAATCTTCTCTTTTATTCTATAAAGCTCTTGATTTCTGAGGTAATTTTTTCAGCAGTAAGCCCATAATAATCCAGTAATTCTAAGGGTTTTCCTGATCTTCCAAAGCAATCTTTAATACCAATCATTTTGATCGGACAAGGAAACTGCTGACTGACAACTTCTGCAACTGCACTGCCTAAACCACATAAAATATTGCTTTCTTCTACGGTTACTATTCTTCCGGTATCCCTAGCTGCTTTAATAATAATTTCCGCATCTATTGGTTTGATCGTGTGCATGTCAATCACTCGACAGTGCACGCCTTCGGATTTTAATATCTCAGAAGCTTTTAATACTTCTTGAACCATTAACCCAGAAGTTATAATGGTTAAATCCGTGCCCTCCCTTAACCTGATTCCTTTACCTAACAGAAAATTACAATTCCCCTCTTCATACACCGGCTCTACAGTCAACCGTCCTAATCTTAGATAAAATGGACCATCAGTTTCTAATGCTGTTTTTACAGCCATTTTCGTTGAAACCGCATCACATGGTTGAATAATATGCATATTCGGAATTGATCGCATAATTCCCAAATCCTCGACGGCCTGATGAGATGCGCCATCTTCACCGACTGAAATACCAGCGTGGGTAGCACCTATTTTCACATTAAGGTTAGGGTAACAAATTGAGTTTCTGATTTGCTCACAACCCCGCCCTGCTGCAAAAACAGCAAATGTACTCGCAAAACAAGGTTTCCCCAATGTAGCAATACCTGCTGCTACTGACATCATATTACCTTCTGCAATTCCCATATTAAAATGCCGTTCCGGAAAATCTTCTTTAAAAAAACGGGTCATTGTGGATTTGGTCAAATCTGCGTCTAAAACATAAAATTCATAATCTTTTCCCAGTTCAGCCAATGCTTTGCCATATGCTTCTCGAGTTGCGATCTTTACCTGATTACTCATGACATTTCTCCAATTCATTAATCTTTGCATCCAGTTCAGAAACAGCTTTTTCATATTGATCCTGATTAGGTGTACTTCCATGCCACTGATATTGACCTTCCATAAATGAAACACCTTTTCCTTTAATTGTATGACCTACAATTACAGTGGGTTTATCGGTTTTAGCCCTATGAATAGTATCAAGTGCTATGTCTAATTCGCTCACATTATTCCCATCAAGACTTAGCACATTCCAATCAAAGGCCTTAAATTTTTTGGCAACATCACCGACATTCATCACCTTAGCAGTATTCCCATCAATTTGCAATCCGTTCAAATCTACGAAAGCTACCAATCGATTTAAACCATAATGTGCTGCACACATTGCAGCCTCCCAAACCTGACCTTCCTGGAGTTCTCCATCTCCGAGGATTACATAAATCCAATTATCATATTTTTCCGCTCTCGAAGCCAATGCCATTCCGACAGCTGCTGAAATACCCTGTCCCAGCGATCCTGTCGACATATCAACCCCAGGAATACTCTTCATGCATGGATGTCCTTGCAGGTAACTGTCAATTTTTCTAAACGTTTTCAAATCATTTAATGGAAAGAAATCTTTAAGTGCCAGGACTGCATAAAGTGCCGGTGCACAATGTCCTTTCGATAATACCACTCTGTCTCGATCAATCATTTCTGGATGGTTGCTATCAAAATTTAAATAACTTTCATAAACACAGGCAAGAAAATCTGCGCAGGATAAGGATCCTCCTGGATGTCCACTTTTAGCTGAATAAACTTCTTCAATAATCCATCTTCTTATTTTTGCTGCCAAAACTTCAATACTTTTTATATTCTTCATAAAATTTCCTTTCTTTGTTGTAATGACTCCAGAATTTTTTACACGTGTATTTGTCAATTCTTCTGACTAAATGATACCGATTATTGCGATTCCTGTAAATATTTGAACACACTGAATTTTTAGAGCAATTCTGGTTCTCTCGCATAAATACAATTGTACTAATCATCCAAATATTTTTTATATTTTTATTTCATCGAGCCCAAACTATTTTATTTTGTTACTGTTAGCGCTACCCCCAAAAGCCCTAAAGTAGATGGGCTTGCCTGTCCAGAGATTGATGGATATAATGATCATAAGAAATTTAGAGAAAGGAAAATGCCACTAAAAGATTCACACTTCGCCGGTTAATCATCTCTTAATGGCATTCCATATAGGGTGTAGCGGAACAAAATGCCGCATAATTTTAGGCTACTGCCTAACGACAACCAGATCGGATTTCAGCTTCGGTGGTGTCTTAGGGCAGCACCGTAATGATCAAAACACTTTGCCATGGCTTTTTTAAGTTCTTTCATACGATCAAAAAAATAGGTTAGATTTAATGATCTTACGACCTCTGGGTCACCATATCCAAACGTAACACCGTAAACATCAATGCCAGCATTTGTTACTGTTAGATAATAGGTTTTGGAATCCCCGATGAGAACCGCTTGGGTCTTCCTGCTATTATAATACGTGAAAATCATATAAAATTTAGCAGTAATATTTCTTGATCAATGAGGGTTTCTTTGTCCACACTAAGGGTTTTATGAGGACGTTTCTTGCTCCCCCACCAATACAGTTCCGAATAAATGCATTCTCTCTGATCAAAACCATACCGATCAATAATATACTTAATCGTTTTAATTATATCTGGACAAGAATCTACCATAATTCCATTCAAACTGAAATCAGGGTTGTTTCTGATCAATAATTTTTGATCACTCCAGGCTTTTGTATAACCTTTTTCAGCCATGAGGTTAAAAATGTTTTGTTCTGTACTACCTCGGGTTTTCTCGGAATATCGTCATAATTCATCACCTCGTCCAATGTTATATCATACCTACTATTGGCCAGGATATCTAATAGCTTTTGATAGGAAAATATTTTACTTTTGACAATCTTCTGATATATTGAGATTATTTTAGGATTGGTATAATCTCACACAAACACAACAATGTGGACATCTTCGACCTGTGTTTCACATGAAAATTCAATTCCTGGAATCAATTTCATCCCATTTTTCTTAGCATAAAGAACGGGATCCACCATCACAACATTTATTTCGATTTGATCAGGCGGTAGAACATCATGATCAGCAAATACGATCACTTTCATTCCTAAAGCGGCTGTATTGGAAATAAATTCCTGCTGTGTGTCTCCTTCATCTCTTTGATCCCAAAAGCTTTTACATTTTTTTCCGATGTTTGAATAATAATCGGTTGTCCAAGTTCCTCCACCGCTTCAACAACAGCCTTCGCAGTAAGGTAATTTACAATATTAAACGCCCCAACTGCATAATGATTCTTTCTTGCATCACCAAGAATTGCTTCCACATTCACATAACTCATAATCATCACCTCTTTTCAAATAAATTATCACGACATCATACATAATCCTAATGGGTCATGACCACCTAAGACGCGTACAACATAATCTATTGGAAAAATAAGTCATCTCTTATAACTTCTATCATTTTTGTCCATTGGCGGCATTCATAAATCGACGTTGATACGATACCACCTGATTGCAGGAAGTAAACCTTGCCAGGTACTTTGGCTCTGCCGTAACAACAACGCGATGAACAAGGTCTTCGAATTCTTTTTCCACCAACAATTTGTCAATGTCCGGATAATTTAATTCACCTTCCATACTACAGATAATGAGTCTTGTGTCATCCAAATTTGTGTTTTTAAAAAGTCTTAAATTATGTCGTACACTATCTAATCCATCTGAGCCTTCGGCATCACTAAAATGACGATATTTTAACATGTCTTCAGCCATTTTCTTAACCATCAGCAATCCCATTTGAGCCTGATCCATATTAAGATAATCTTTTTCTAAAAACATATCCTGGATATTTTTTATGAATTTCGGATCGCTAGTTGCATTATATTGCTTTAAGTTTAATTCCATGCTTTCTGATTGCATTAAACGATGACGGATGAAGCTGTTTACAAAATATGGTTTTGCCTGTAATGCTAACGCCGTCTGGTATGGTTCAAACATTAACGTAAAGTTTACTCTAAAGCCATGTTCTTGGAGCATCAATGCCAGATTATGTCCTCGGAAAGCACCTTCAGTTGTTACATCAGCGAAAGACTTACCAAGTTTTTTATTTCCTGAAAGAAGTTCTGAAACGTTTGCATTAGTAACCGGTCCGGTGTGCGGAACCTTAATAACCACACGATATTCGGAAAGCATTTCCTTGAATTTTTCGGCTTCTTCCAAAAGCTCAGCATCAGACTTGCCAAACGGATCATTCAATTCAACACTGATGTCAGCTCCCGGTCCCAAGATCCGCCCGATTTCTTCCATTACTTCATCTCGGGTTTTAAATTGATTGCCAATATTAGCCTTCGGATTGTTTATAAACAAGTCGTATATAATACCGGGATTACAAGTCAGATTAGCAATCATTTTACTAATCGGTTTTAACTCATATGGGTTGGCAGAGTCAGCTGAAAAAAGCACATTAGTTGGTCGTTTTTTGCCATTTTTATCATAAGAAATATCTCGTACCAAATCAGCTCTCAAGATATCATTGGATTCCAGCCGATATTCTACCCGAAATCCTTCAGGAGTTTCCTTTTCCGGCGTTTTAAATGTAGAAATAACATTACTGAATTCCTTGGTTACACCAATTTTTTTTACATGTTTCTTTAAAAAATCATATTCTCCTAATGGCAAATCGAAATCAAGGATACGATTAACATCTCTCTTTTGCTCCTCAATCAGAGAGACATCATCATTCAATAAGGTATTCAAGGTACAACTGACAATCTTCATTTTTTCTCCTCTAAATCTATTTTTTTTATTTTTGAATCACATTTAAAATCCGGTCTACGACCTTTTCCCAGGTAAGACCGTAGGCTTCCAATAATTCCCGATAGGGGCCGGTATTAATGGAGCCATCGGCAATACCTACAATATGAATCGGACCTCCCTGTTTAACTGGACCCAATACTTCCAGTACGGCACTGCCAAAACCGCCGATTTCTGAGTGTTCCTCTAAAGTAAATAAATACTTCGCATCATTATATGCTTCATAAAGAATCTCTGTATCCAATGGTTTTACTGTTGTAAAATTTAGCACCTTTACCCCATATCCCATTTCATCCAGGATTTTCCCCGTCATTAGACCATCAACCGTCAATGTTCCAGAAACTGCAATTACAATCTCATTTCCTGTGTTCATTAACACTTCGCCTTTTCCCAATTTAAAATTGCGTTGCGAAACTTCTAAAGGCTCAGCCATAGGGTGACGCGGCATTCTGATATAAACTGGCCCCTTGTGTTTAATTGCTTCCCGCAATGACATTTCCACTTCATAACAATCACCGGGATTTAAGACCACCATGTTCGGTATGACTCTCATCAGTGACAAATCTTCAATCGCTTGATGTGTTGATCCCAGCGCTGAATGTGACAAGCCACTGCTTGAGCCAATTACTTTTACGTTCATATTAGTATAACCTAAGTCGTTACGCACCTGCTCAAAAGCACGCATTGAGATGAACGGTGCAATAGCTGATACAACCGGAATAGAACCACCTTCAGCTAACCCGGCACAAACACCAATTGCATTCTGTTCATTGATACCGACCTCTAAGTATTGATGTGGCAACGTCTGCTTAAAGGGATCCATACCCGAACCTGCTCCGGAATCACAAGACACAGCCACAATACTTTCATTCTCTCTACCCAGTTCTAACAATACTTCCCCAAATACATCCCGTGGATTTCGCTGTTTAACTGTCATTTTATCCATCCTTTATCATTTGCATATCGTTCAAGTGCGTCCAGTGCATCTTTTGATTCCTGCGATTCTTTACCAGGATTCCAGTGGTGATACTTAACATTTCCTTCGGCAAAAGGCATCCCTTTGCTTTTGATTGTATTAGCAATCACCAGACTAGGTTTCCCTTTTTGAAAAGGTATCGATTGGAACGTATTTAAAAGCTCCTCAATATTATGTCCATCGACGACTTTAACTGACCATCCAAAGGCAGCATATTTTTCTCTCAAATCGCGGGTATCTAATACATCGCGAGTAGTACCATTAATTTGTAGACCGTTTCGATCAATGATGCCAACTAGGTTATCCAGGCCGTGATGACTTGCAAACATTGCCGCTTCCCAATTGGATCCTTCTCCCTGTTCGCCATCCCCCATCAGAACAAAAACACGATGCTTTTCGCCTTTAATTTTTGCATTAAGAGCCATCCCCGCGCCAATTGGCAAACCGTGTCCCAACGCACCGGAACTAAAATCAACGCCATTGAATTTCTTCATGTCTGGATGACCTGGTACTTTTGATCCTAACTTATTGTATGTTTCCAATACATCAGCTTTTTCAAATCCCTTTTCAATGAGTGTTCCATAAAGTGCCAGACACTTGTGACCCGCACTGAGAATAAACCGATCACGACAGGACCAATTGGGTTCATCAACTTTGACATCCATAATATCAAAATACAAGGTCGCCAGGATATCTGTGCAAGACAATGATGGCCCAGCATGACCATCACCATTATTAATTACCGTATGAACAATGTGTTTCCGAATATCAAATGCTTTTCTTTCGATGGTTTTTGATTGCATTGAACTCTCCTTAAATATTTATGTATAGATAATACGAAACCCAAAAAACAACAAATATTTTTGTAATGAATACGCAACTCGTTCATAGAACCGTCCGACCGACAGACGCAATCTTTTGTATGCTACTATTCGCAATTACCTAATGCCTGTAATAGCCGAGACAACTTCTCTTTGAAATGAATTTTTTAATGACTTAGTCGAATAACTCACTGCATGTAAGTATTAGTCATGACCAGTACATACATGAAGTGTTGCATGGTTTAACATTTTGTCGATTTATTTTTTCTACTATTGTGCGGAAAAAACGGGTAGGATCCTGACTATTAGTCGATCAACCTCAATACCACATCCCGTATTTTTGATCATCCCGATTTTTATTACAATGTTCATTTGTTCAAGATCTTCTTTCCAGGATAGGTTAGCAGCAACACCATTGGCTATAAGATGTTCGAATATCAGCGCAATTACCATTATTTAAGATCATATTGCCTCGATTTCGGGCAAGCATTTGTCAACGGGCTAATCCCATCAATACTTAATATCTTACAGATTTTTTCCTGTTCAATCACTTCCTCAAAATTTTCTACGATTACTGTATTATAAAAAAAGCGTCTAACCTATGCTTCAAAAGCAGGTAACCGATCCATTTAAGCAGCTTAGGTAAATAAGATTTTCCCTTAACCTTTCCACAGTTTCAGTATAGCACCTTATGAAAACCGAGTACAACAACAGTCAGTTGTAACCCATTACAATTAGTCTTAAAGATTGTAAAAAAATATCAAAAATGACAGACTGCTCTCAATTTGATAAGATAGAAAGATAAAATTCTTTGCTTCTTGCAATATAAAGACATTTATATTTCGCGATGATTATTTTAAAATATATGATTGGTTAGAGTGTCAAAAGTAATTTTGGCCAGCTTTACATACAATATGTCGAACGGAAGTGCGTTATAAAATAAATATATTGTATGCCAGATAGTGTTATTTAGAGTTTTGACACCTCAACCATATATTGAACACCAAAAAATCTGGAGGAAAAGAAAAAACCAGCAATCTCTTAAACCGCTGGTAGGACTTAACTCTAGAGTTTTCGAGGAAACTAATGTTTAATAAGGAGGGCAAATGCCCTCCCATGTTTAACTTTGCTTCTGAGAGAAGAAAATCACTCATAACATTTTTTATGCTTTTTTAACGCTACTACTTATTCTGGAATTTAACAATTGCCGGGAATGTTTCTTTCCTCAATGCGTTAAAGCCTAATTCAAATATTTTAAAGACTTCCTTGTAGATTTCAACATTTTCAGGTATGGGTTCAAAACGTTTATCGACTTGTACCATATTGGCAGCGGCTTCGTGAATATCCTTATAGATACCGACACCGACAGCACCCAACATACACGCTCCAAGAGCAGTAGCTTCACTTACCTTCACAGTTTCGACAGGACTGCCATAAATGTCTGCCTGAATTTGATTCCAGAGATCAGAGCGTGCAGCGCCGCCGGTGACGCGCAGGAGTTTAAATTCTTTGAAGTTGGCAGCTTTGAGTGCTTCGAGCATTTGTTTCATTTCAAAGCAAATACCTTCCATGGCTGCGCGATACAGGTCAGCTTTCGTGTGCGCCAATGTCATGCCAATAAAAGCTGCCCTTGCATTATCATCATAATAAGGACAGGCTTCGCCGGCCAGCCAAGGCATAAAGATTGCACCTTTAGCTCCAGGAGGAGAATCCGCTGCTTCTGCTGTGAGTATCTCGTAGACATCTACATGCTTGCTTAAAGCCTCTTGAATTTCTGAATCGCTGAACGTGTTCTTGACCCATCTAAATGCACTGGCCGCAGCACTTGCATGACCTTCCATTGTCCAGTTTCCCGTTCCGGGATGTCCCAGAACGTGGCAGGCTGCTGTTGGATGACGTACTGGTACCTCAGAGTAACCAATAACCAGGCCAGCCGTACCAAGACAGATAGACGCAAGCCCAGATTCTACATTACCAACCCCGATAGCGCCGCATTGCTGATCTCCACTGCCCATAATTAAGGGAGTGCCAACCTTTAGTCCGGTTTTTGCCGCAACTTCAGGTGTTACTTCGCCAACTTTGGTGGTCGGTTTGTAATTCTTAGGGTACTTTTCTATATCAACTTCAAACACTTCTGCCAATTTTGGTACATACTCAAATGTATCGGCATCACAAATCTGCCACCATCCAGCGTCAGTATCATCATCATACCAGCCGTCGGCGCCTAAAGCTTTAATAAGAAGTGCCTGGGGAGTTACCATCTTATGAGTTTTTTCGTAGAGTTCAGGGAAATGTTTTTTATACCAATATACTTTAGACGATGGCCATACAGCTCCTTTTGGGAATCCGGTGATTTTATAGAGATCAGCCCAGTCCATGTCATATTTGGCCATGCGCTCTTCCATCCAAGGGAACATTTCAACGCCTCTTAGATCCTGCCATATAAAAATTGGATGCAGGAAGTTTCCTTCCTTATCGACAGGTACAAAGGTTGAACGCATGTTTGTAAAACTTACACACGCAATGTCTTCGCCCTTGATGTCAGCTTTAGAAATAGCCGCTTCAGTTGATTTAAGTGCCAGATCCATAAAATCTTCTGCATTTTGCTCAACCCATCCGGGTTTTGGATACGTTGTCGGAGTCTCAAAATACGCACTGCTTACTTCATTTCCTTTAAAATCTACGATAACACAACGAACACCCATGGTACCCCCATCGATACCTGCAATATACTTACTCATTTCGTGCTCCTTTCAATTTGAGAACGCGTTTTTTTTATGTTACTAGTTATGTGCGGAGGTTTTTAACGATATTCTGAAACAATTTGGTTAATTACATTCCTTTGGCTGCCTTTTTATCGCGGCCGATTTTGTCCGTTTTCTTTAATGCTTCAATAACTTTCTCAACTGAAAGTTCAACCGGTTCGTGGGACATGAAGTTATATAAATAACTACTTTCCGCAACCTCTTTGAGTTCCTCGTCGGTTACATTTGGAATGCGAAGATCTTCAAAGGTGACGGGAAGACCTACGTCGATGCAAAAATCATAAATTTCATCAATGATTCCAAGATCGTCGTACAAATGAAGGCCTGTAAGCGTTCCAAAGGCTACTTTTTCACCGTGATACAGGTGATGTGTCGCTGGCAGCACCGTTAAACCATTGTGAACGGAGTGTGCCGACCCAAGACCGCCACTTTCAAATCCAATACCGGAAAGCAAAGAATTAGCCTCAATAATGGCTTCAACTGCTTCAGATTTAATACCATTTTGTGCATCTTTCACTGCCTGACGACCATAATCGAGAAGTATGTCCAGACAAAGTTTTGTAAGAGCCATGGTAGTTTTGGTACGTAATGCAAAGGCTTCACTCAAGGATCCGGTATGTTCGCATGAATTAGCTTCGAAAAATGTGGCCAGGGCATCGCCCATGCCTGAAATCAGGAATCGTGTTGGTGCTTTAAGTACGATGTCGGTATCCATCAACACTACATCGGGATTGCGTTTCTGATAGAGGACTTCTACGTACACACCTTCTTCAGTGTATATAACTGCACAGCCTGAAGTAGGTGCATCAGTAGCTGCGATCGTAGCACAACTGACTATGGGAATGTTCATTTCATCCGCAATAACTTTACTTGCATCAATTGGTTTGCCACCACCTACAGCGGCTATTGCTGTGGCACCAAAATCTTTTGCGATGGTTTTGATGCGGTCAATCTCGCTTCGGCTACACTCCCCTCCAAACTGTTCAACTTTTCCTGTGTTGCCCATTAACTTTTTTGATGTTTCAACCATTGATTTTGTCGCGACTATAAATGGTTTGTCCCCGAACTTTTCCATCACTTCTGGAAGCAAGTTCATTGCACCGTCCCCTTGAATATACTTACTGGGGAAAATCATAATTTTCATGTCTTTCAGTTCACTCATAGTATTCACTCCTCGTGTGACTAAACTTATATTTAATGGTTTCTAACCATTTTAATATACAACGAACAAAAAGTAATATTTTTATAGTTATGATTATTGTCTCCGTCTTTCCTGGGATTGGTTGATAAATTACGTCACTTAATCACATATGTAACCGTTTACACGAAATGTGTAGAAAGATACCCCCAATCTTCGGCACTTAACTGTATTGGGTTTCCGCTCATGCTGCTACCAAAACATTCCTTACCCATTGTAATTGCAGTTCCTCGGTAACACCCAGTTATTTGATATCTGCAGCGATTCCAATATGAGCATTAAGTTCCTTAATAAAATCGTTTCAGCACCAATTCCGGATGTTGCAGACATTGCGATAAAGGGTAATGGCGGAATTACTACTTTACGTCCTGTTCCTACAAACTCTATACTCACATTGCTATTTTTTTATCTTCAAACGAAATGCATTTTGGCGTTCAAACCGCTTGTCTACTGTCTCAATCCCAAGACGATCGCCAACTATCGAAAATATTTGTCAATATGGATAAAACCGATCCCCTGGATGCCTATATCATTGCAGACTTTGCTCGCGTCGGTCGCATTTTCCTGTGAACCCTATCGGGGTTCTCAATTTATCAAAAATAGTGTTTTTTTGATATTTATAACTTTAAGTTAAGCACCTCAATAATTGTATCAATTACACCCTCTTCTTCATTTGATTTATGTGTGATATTTTTGGCAACTGCTTTTAAATCTGGATGAGCATTTTTCATCGCAAAAGTATGTTCACAAACTTCCATTAGGGTCAGATCGTTGAGAAAGTCACCAAATGCCATTGTCTCTTCAGGTTTTGCCCCAATTTTTGCCATCAAAATCTGCAAAGCTTTTCCTTTGTTTTCACCTTTTTTAACAATGTCAATCCAGTTTTCCCCTGAAGGAATAAGATCATAATGATCGGTGATCGCAAAAAGTCTTGGACAAGCATTTGTCAAAGGGTTAATCCCATCAACACTTGATATTTTACATATTTCTTCCTGCTCAATCACTTCCTCAAAATTTTCTACGATTACTGTATTATAAAAAAAGCGTCTCACCTGTGCTTCAAAAGCAGGTAACCGATCCATTATATAAGTCGCATGGATACCGCATAGCGCTGGACGTAATTCATCAACTTTTGCAATCCGCCCAAGCAATTCTTGAAGTTCTTTTTTTTTAATGGACACATGGTAGATCATCTCACCACAATCTAACACCACATTCCCATTTTCACAAATCAATCCAATCTCATGAAAATATTCGGAGAATTGAACTTTAAGGGTATGCACTGCTCTTCCACTTGCTGGAACAAATCTTATTCCTTCACGATTTAACGCTTTAATTAGCTCTGGAAATCGTTTAGGTAATTCTTTTTTGCTGTTCAATAATGTCCCATCAAGATCTGACACAATAATCTTAATCATACAAACTCCTTAACCCATACTTTATACCAAATACAATCCAAAATCATTTACAATATACTTACATCACCGTCTCAAAAAATGATTTCCATTCTTCAATAGATAACTGTTTTGGGTTACTAGACATACTCGTTCCAAAGCTAGCTTTTGCCAATATTGGAATGTATTCTGGATCTATATTCAGATGCTTATAGTTGGGCTTTATTCCCATATGCTTATTAAGTTCAAAAATAAATTCAACTGCCGCTTTCGCTCCATCACCTGGCTTATTATAACGCTTTCCTGTTAGTGTTTCACCAATAATATCCATCCGTTCTTGAGCAACATCGGCGTTAATTTTCATAATGTGAGGAAGCATAATTCCACAAGATTCTCCATGGGGAACATGATAGGCAATGCCAACGGCCATTGCGATGCCATGGACTGCCCCTAATCCTGAATTTGCGAATGCCATTCCACCCAGAAGTGATGCAGCACACATCCCCTCCCGTGCTTCCATGTCGTTACCATCGTCAAAAGCTCTTTGTAAATATTTTCCACCAAGTGCAATCCCGCTTAACGCTAAACCATCACTTATCGGTGTTGCTCTCCATGTTGTATAGGCTTCAATTAAATGCGTTAAAGCATCAATTCCTGAAAATGCTGTCACGCTCTTAGGGCATTCTCTCGTTAATTCTGGATCAAGAAGTGCAACATTAGCAATCATCGTATCAGAACGCATTGAACGCTTAAAGTTTAAAACACGTGAGCCTAAAACAGCGTTTTTAGTTGCTTCACTACCAGTACCAGCTGTTGTTGGACAAGCCACAAATGGAACTGGCATCTCTATAATTTTTTTACCTTTTCCTACGACCTCCATATAATCAAGTGCTGGTGTACCATTCGTAATGAGTGCTGCAACTGCTTTACCAACATCAATACAACTTCCACCACCAATAGAGATAACACAATCACACCTATTTTTTATTGCTATTTCCGTGACTTCATCGACTTGTTCTACTGTAGGTTCTCCCTGAATCTGACTATAAAAAACAGTTTTTTTACTATTACTTTCAAGCTGCTTCTTAATACTTTCTAGAATAGACGAATTAGCAAAAAAACTATCCACCACAATTAAAAAATTAGTCCCTAAATTACATACATATTGATCTAATTCCTTGATCACACCTTGTTTTAAAACGATCTTACTTGCTGTAAAAAACGAAAATTCCATAGCTCCTCCTTGTTTCTATCCTAGAAACACATATTATGTTTTCACATTCTATTGTTTTCAAAATAATATTTAAGGGGGATTAGTTCCCCCTAAATATTAATGCTTCAAATTTTATTTTTTTGGAATTCGTAAATGTCCGGAAATCCACTTTCACCTAATCCCTTATAGCAAGCTATAAGCATTTTGTACACTTCATTATACCGTGCTACATTTCCTGGAATTGGTTCACAGATATCCTTCACATGTACCATATGTTCTTCTTAATGAAGATTGCTGAATACGCCAACGCCAACCGCTCCAATTTTCGCTGCACCAAGTGCTGTCGCTTCTGGTGCATCCGCTGTTTCCACTCTGCAATCTTAAGTATCAGCCTGCATTTGATTTCATAGCTTTGATTGCGCTGCTCCACCAGTGATACGAAGTATTTTAAATTCTGCAAAACCAGCATCTTTTAAATCCGCTAGCATTTCTTTCATTTCAAAACAGATTTCTTTCATGGCAGCTCTTAAAATCTCAGCTTTTGTTGTGCCTAATGTCGTCCCTACCAACGCACCACGAGCTTCATCATTATAATTGGGGCAATTTACACCAGCCAGCCAAGATAAAAAACAGTTCCTTTTGATCCAATAGGAGCTTTAAAAGCAATTGCAGTCACAATATCGTAGATATCGAAGTCAGAAATTTCTGTCACTGTCATTTCAAATTGAAAAATTGCATTTCTTAACCATCTAGATGATTATTTAATTTCGATGTTTTTAGCAAATCTTTCAAAAATTTCCGACTCATCAACAATTTTTTTAGCCGAACGTGTGCCAATAATATCTACACCGGCTGCAATACACATTAATGCAATATTCGTAGTCCAGAACTGACCTGTTCCAGCAACTTTTAATTTACAGCGACCTTTACAGGTTTTTACTAGGAGGTCTATGATTTCCATATCAGGGCCGCCAAATCGACCTGTTGAAGTTTTTACAAAATCCCCGCCACCTTCAATAACACACTCACAAGCGGCTACTATTTCTTCAGGCGTTAAATAGCATACTTCAATGATAAATCTTGTTTCAAGACCATTTGCTGCTGCAACACAAGCTTTAACTTCTTCTAATAAATGATCCTTATTGCCACTTTTCAAATGACCGTAATCAATCACAAAATCAACAATTTCTACACCATGCTCAATGGCCACTTTTGTCTGGTTTACTTTGTCCTCAATTGATCCGGTTCCAAAGGGGTAGTCAATAACAACACACGCCTTAACATCGGTACCTTTTAATTGTTTTGCAACTCTTTCAAGATAGTTTGGATTTACACAAACAGAATTTGTGTTATAATCCAAGGAAGTCTTTACTAATTCATCAATCTCCTGGGTTGTTGCAAATGGATTAAGTAATGAACCATCCATCATTTTTGCTAAGGAATCTCTGTTAATTTCTTTACCGTTTAATACTAACATCTTTTTCTCCTTTTATTTTAAATTAGCCAGAGTGTAAAATAACCTCTCGACCTTTTAACAAATCCTAATGTGGAACATCTTCAAATTAAGCAGCTTAGGTAAATAAGATTTTCCCTTAATCTTTCCACAATTTCAGTATAGCATCTTATGAAAACCGAGTACAACAACAGTTAATTGTAACCCATTACAATTAACTTTAAAGATTGTAAAAAAAATATCAAAATTGACAGCCTGTTCTCAATTTGATAAGATGAAACAATAAATTCCTTTGATTCTTGGAATATAAAGACCTTTTCTATTTCGCGATGATTATTTTAGAATATATGATTAGGGTGTCAAAAATATTTTTCACCACATTGATAATTCTCTCCAACTGAGATTTGACTTCTGGTAAAATAGATGCAAAATCAAAAGCAGTGGAGTCTATAGAACGATGTTATTTAAGACCAACAAAGAACAACAACTCACATTGGATGATCGCTTTCTACAGGTGGATAAACGGACAAAGAAATTTTTTTGAGTACCTGAGTAAACGGCTTGTCAGAACTCATTTTCCCGGCGATCAACGAGGAACGGTTTTCGGTGTTATACATTGATACCAAAGGATCTCGACCCAATAATCCGGTAAATGCAGTGGTTGGCTCGTTGATTTTAAAAGAACTGTTGCGTCTGTAGGAGCCATTAATACAAAGCGAGTGCTCAAAGGAGCAGTTGCTTTGCTGCAAAAATCAAACTTCGGGCAAACATTACATTATTTTCTTCCGAAGCCTCACTGGGGCGGGAATAATATGATTCTAGCTACTTTAAATAGTTTTAATTGACATTCTAATCATATATTAATTTACGTTTCATTTTGAATAAGTCAATACTACTTTTCCCCTACTACTTTTTTGAATAGGAGCTTAATTTTGGATATCAAAAGCCTTGAATTCTTTGTGCGACTATGTAAGGACAATAACGTTTCTGTTGCAGCTGAGAACTTATATATTTCTCAGCAAGGATTGAGTCGAATGATCAAACGAATGGAGAGTGAACTTGGTGTAAAACTATTTAGACGTAGCAATCGCGGTGTTACTCCTACGGTTGAGGGAAAACTACTTTGGGAACATGCAGAAAATATTTTAAGCGAATATCAAAAGGTAACCGACTCCATAAACTTGAATAATAGCTTAATCCATGGCACTGTAAACGTTGTATTAGAGCTTGGTTGTCTTCCCCTTTTAACGTTATCGCCATTTTTACGTTTTATTGAAGAATATCCCAATGTTGATCTCAGTTTTGGTGAACACCGTGAGACTATTTGTCAAGCCCAGCTTTCTGATGGTACTGCTGATGTTTTTTTTGCTGTAAAATCGGTTGATAGTGAACAATTTAATGTTTCTCCATTCTATACCCTTAATTCTATTGTCTATGTCCCCAAAAACCATGTTCTTGCAAAAAAAAGCTTCATTACTGTTGAAGACTTCCGAGATACCAAACTTGTCTTATGTGGCTCCACCAATTACTATACCGTGGTTAATGATTGTGCCGAAGCTAATTTTGTTCCAAACATAGTCGTTTGTTCTACTGACATTAATGTAACCATGCAATGTGTTCAATCTGGTCTAGGAGTCAGTCCTTTTATCCTCGGAATGAATAAAGCACTCCCTATTTCAGAAGATATTATTGTGCAACAATATCGATGTCCAAACATACCGCAAATCCATATCTTAACAAAAAAAAATACACCCCTTTCTTTGAGTGCCCAAAGATTTTGCGAATACTTTTTTCGATATTTTGAAGCTCGCAAATAATCATCTGATTATATCGAGTCAGGGAGAAAAAAGTACGACAAAAAATAGGGGTAAAATAGCCAGAAATAGCCAGACTTTTTCAACTTTTCACATTCGGTCATACTTTAGGTGGAGACTAAAAAACAAAAAATAAAAAAAGAACCGCTAATTAAAGCCATTCTTTTAACAAAATATTATATTCTTACTGGAGCTAGCGGGGGGAATCGAACCCCCGACCTACTGATTACGAATCAGTTGCGCTACCATCTGTGCCACGCCAGCAGTAAACTTACTGAACTATCATAACACAAACTCTCACTCCACTTCAATATTTTTTTACCATTTTCCTTTTGTAATATGAGTGGCTATTTCAGCTTTGCACATTTCTTTGATGACGTAACAATCTGCTTCAGCTTTTTGGAAAACATGGACACAGGCTGGGTCAAGATTTATTTTTGCACCTTCTCTTGACAAATGAATGATCTTTTCTGCCAATCCAATCACTTCCAAGTGGATATCGTTAGTAACATAAGCATCATAAACTTTTTTTGCATCTTCTTCATTCAGTGCTATAAATTGCTCCCGCGGTGCTCCACATTTCGGGCAATTCTCAGGGGCTTCTACGCCTTCCATTTTATAACCACAATCACCGCATTTCCATAACTTTTTCATTTATTACCCTCCGTTTACTTTATTTCTTGTTAAATTTGTATAACTGATACTTTTATATACCCAAAATTTCATAAACAACTACTTTGATTAAAAAATAACGATGATTTTTTATCCTTGTGAAAACCTTTACTGCGTGTTAAAATGATGTCAATTTCATACCAGAGTAGACAAGATGCGTAAAGTGTTAAAGGATGGGAAGTTGCCTTTAAACGAAATGTGACCATTGCGGTATCTTGTCGCTTCCGCTGTTACAATGCAGATTGTAGGTTGCGGAAGCATTACTTTAAAATCAAGGAGGTTTTATGAAAAGTAATGCTTTTATTAGTGGTTCCACCAGAACCCGGCTCGTGGTCAATTGTGGCCTGCTGATTGCCATCAGCATCGTGCTGAAGATTCTATTTGAGGTTTATATTCCTCTTGGCGGTTTCCCTTCGTTACGGTTAAACATCACGGCTTTACCGATCATGTTAAGCGGTATCTTGTTTGGACCCTTGGCAGGATTTGCGGTTGGTTTTATTTCCGACATCCTGTGCTTTGCAATTAAGCCCGGCGGACCTTTCTTTATTGGGTTTACCTTGGCCAATGGACTCACCGGTTTAATTCCGGGTTTACTTTTTATGATGTTAAGAAAAAAAGAAATCAAACATCTGGAATGGTTTAACCTGGTATTCATTGTTCTGGCCGCAACTATTTTGGTTGTATCCGGGACATTTGGTTTTGACAATGGCACCATTTATTATGCTGGAGAACCACTGAGCATGGTTTTCTTTGTCCTCTTTATTGCTTTAATGATCACATTTGCGGTCTTCCCCATTATTGTTGTAAAGAAATCCAATCTTGATAGTGAATATCGCAGCGATCATATTCTCTTTATCGTCAGCGTTTCACAATTGGTCACATCAATTTTGTTAAATACTTGGTTTTTAAGTATTCTTTATGGACAGGCGATTGCCGTATTACTGCCTGCCCGAATCATCTCGAATATCTTCCTGATTCCATTGTACACAATTATGCTCGTTGGTTTGTTAAAAATTCTTCCTAGCTTTATTAAACAGCGTTAAACACAGATCATTCTCATAAGAGGCAGCTATTTTTAGTTTGCCTCTTTCTATTTTTAATTTGACTCCATGAATCTGACCAATCATTTCCAACTTTGTTTCTGGCAGAACTTAGCTTTTTATCTTGCTTTAATTTCTATCTCGAAAAAAGTATTTAAAACAGGCAATTTTAAGCGGATTGCTTGAGTATTCACCCAAAAGAGAGTATACTAACGTAGTGACTAAATTATCGATGTTGCACAAACAACAGATTAAATAATTATAACACTTAGGAGGTTTTGGAAAATGGGATTAGTAACATCAACTGAGATGTTCAAAAAAGCTTATGAAGGTGGCTATGCTGTCGGAGCTTTTAATGTCAATAATATGGAGATTATCCAGGGAATTGTTGAGGCCGCGGCTGAAGAACAGGCTCCCCTTATTTTACAAGTATCGGCAGGTGCCAGAAAATATGCCCATCCAGTCTATATCAGAAAATTAGTTGAAGCCGCTATCGAAGTTACCGGCTTGGATATTTGCCTCCATTTAGATCATGGTGATGATTTTGAGATTTGCAAAACCTGCGTCGACAGTGGTTTTACATCGGTGATGGTTGATGGTTCAAAACATCCCTTTGCTGAGAATATTGCCTTAACGAAAAGAGTTGTTGAATATGCCCATGATCACGGCGTTGTGGTTGAAGCCGAGCTGGGTAAACTGGCTGGGATTGAAGATGATGTGAATGTCGATACCCCTAACGCAACCTATACCGATCCCGCTGAAGCGGTTGAGTTTGTCAAACAAACCGGCTGTGATTCTTTGGCCATCACAATTGGTACCAGTCATGGCGCTTTCAAATTCAAAGGCGAACCCCGTCTCGATTTTGAACGACTTTATACGATTTCCGACCTGCTTCCCGGTTTCCCATTGGTGTTGCATGGTGCCTCCTCTGTTCCCAAAGAGTTTGTCGATCTTTGCAATCAATTTGGCGGACAAATCCCTGGTGCCCAGGGCGTTCCTGAGGATATGCTGCGAAAAGCTGCGAAATCTGGGGTTTGTAAAATTAATATTGACACCGATCTGCGTTTAGCCATGACCGCCTCGATCCGTCAGGTTTTTGTTGAAAATCCCGGCTGGTTTGACCCCCGTCAATATCTGGGACCGGGACGTTCTGCGATTAAAGCGATGGTTGCCCATAAAATTAAGAATGTTCTGGATTGCAGCCACAAACGATAATTTTTATTATCCTTAATGCGTTTCTCCGTTTTAGGGCATGTCGCAAAGTAACTTCGGTTACTTGCGGTCATGCTCTTTTTATATGAATGGACACCGCCATAACGGCTGCTATGATACCCCTGAGAATTCAACCTGTGGGATTGGTTAAATTATTCTTTTACTGGCTACCAAAACTTAATTTATTTACCTGGCTTCCATGGTATAATAATAAAAAAATTGACTTAAGGACTATAAATGAAAACAATTGTGATTACCGAAAATGAAAGCAACCAAAGACTGGATCGCTTTCTGAAAAAACTCATGCCCCAGGCATCGACGGGCTTTCTCCAAAAGATGCTGCGAAAAAAGAGAATTAAACTTAACGGTCAAAAATCGGAACCCTCCACTGCTGTCACAGCCGGTGACGTCATTTCGATTTATTTTTCGGAAGAAACCATTGCCAGTTTCCGAACCGATGCAACCAAAAAAAAGCTCGATAAAAATAGTACCATCCTCGATATTATTTATGAAAACAGCGACCTGCTGGTGCTTAATAAACCGGCCGAGGTGCTGACCCAGCCAGATAAAACCAAGGAAATCTCGTTGATTGATTACGCTGTTGAGTATCTGATTAAAAAGGGCGACTATGACCCGAAAACGAATCTGACCTTTACTCCAGCCTGTGCCAACCGGTTAGATAAAAACACCACCGGGATCATCCTGGTTCCCAAAAATTATAAGACCTTGCAGGATGTCAATAAAGCCATCCGTGAAGACCAAACCGAAAAGATCTACTTTACGATCGTTTCCGGCAAACCCAAAGCTGCAGACGAAATCGTCGGTTATTTAAAAAAGGACGGGGATAAAAACACCGTCACCTTTTCGGAACAACAGACCGCCCCCACCGATAAAAAAGCGGTTCTGAACTATCAAACGCTAGAAAGCCATGGCGACTTTGCCTTACTCAAAATCATCTTAAAAACCGGTCGCTCTCACCAGATTCGGGTACAGCTTGCAGCTGTCGGTTTACCGATTGTTGGCGACCCCAAATATGGCAGCCGTCCCATTAACAGCCGCTTATACGAGGAATCCGGGCTGAGCAGCCAGCTACTGCACAGTGCCCAGTACACCCTAACGGATATGAAAAAAACCTTTACTGCCCCAGTTCCCCCGGTTTTTGAAAAAGCCTTGAAACGCTTTGGCTTCAAAGATCCCTTTCTAGCAGAGAAATAAGCATGGGGTACTGGAACAGCCGCGGGCTGCGGGGCAGTCAGCTCGAAGAAAACTTAAATACTACCAATAAGATTTATCTGGAGCAGGGTCTGGCGGTGGTTCAAAAAATTCCCACGGCAATTAAACCGGTGGAGTTGGATCCGGGCAAGGGAACCATCAAGTTGGCTTATTTTGAAGAAAAAAGCACCGTTGATTATCTGGGCAATATCCAGGGTATTCCGGTCTGCTTTGATGCCAAGGAAACCAATCAGAAGCGTTTGCCGATTGCCAATATCCACCACCATCAGATGGAATTTATGGAGGCTTTCGAAAAACAGGAGGGGCTATCCTTCCTGATTGTCCATTTTAAATTCTGTGACGAAACCTTCCTCTTGCCATTTAGCATCTTAAAAAACTATTGGGACAATGCCCAGCAGCATGATGGCCGTAAGTCGATTCCCTATCGGGATTTTGACCAGAATCTGCGGATTTATCCCTTTCATAATATCCTCCTCCATTATTTGGAGGCGATCAACCATTATCTTACCGGAAAGGAAGAACAAGTCTGAAACATCTCTAGTATTAAGCAAACCAAATTCTGAGCATAGCAAACAAACCATCAAGTGATGGTCAAAAAAAAGTATTGGTAGAACGATCAGGTACCGGTCAGAATCTGGTACCCTTGGGATTT
>NZ_CAKMJU010000116.1:0-24464 GCF_927416815.1 uncultured Acetobacterium sp.
ATGTGTTAACATCGCCCCCTAACGCCTACATTATAACACAGTGCGATAAAGTACGCAATAATTAAATGAGAAATTTGACAAAAAAACAAGCCTATATAAGGCTTTGGGGGATTTTTTCTTTATTCAACTGTCAAAGACCCGTTTTAGAAAAATGCCGAAAAATAATTGACAAACTTTTAACTAATAGTGTACAATCTGTGTATACTTATATATACAGGTAAAAGGCTGTATGATATGTAATGGTTTTAATTTGGTTTTAAAGTGTGAAGCTTTGAAATAAATATTTTGAAAAAAGGTAACAGGTTAGGAGGAAACAAAAAAATGCCATACAAAAAAGCAGAACAAAAATTTAGTGGCAAGATCAACGCGTGTGAGATAGGTGCTGGAGATGCAGCTGTCAGCATAGGCGGAGAAAACTCATTACCATTTCTAGGTACTGAAGGATTCAAAACCGCAGTTGGTATCGCAATTTCTGACGTAACAGATGAGTGGTCAGATTGCTTTGGAACTATCTACGGTGACGATCTTAAAAACCCAGCGGCTCTTGCAAAAGCAGCAGTAGAAAAATCAGGTGCTGATTTCTTGTTAATCAAACTTGAAAGCGCAGATCCAAACGGAGCTGACAATTCAGTTGATAACTGTGTAGCTACAGCGGTTGCAGTAGAAGCGGCAATTAACGTACCTTTAGTTGTAGAAGGATGTAAAAACGCAGAAAAAGACGCTAAGTTACTTGAAAAAGTAGCACAAGCTCTTGAAGGAAAAAATGTCGTTTTATTCTCTGCAGTAGAAGATAATTACAAAACAATCGGTGCTGCCGGCGGAATGGCTTACGGACAAAAAGTATCAGCTGAATCTGCAGTAGACATCAACCTTGCAAAACAATTAAACATCTTATTAACACAATTGGGTGTTAAGAGCAAAGACATCATCATGGATATTGGAACAGCAGCAGCCGGTTACGGTTTTGAATATGTTGCTTCAACCATGGATCGTATTCGTTTAGCGGCCTTAGGTCAAAATGATGAAGCTTTACAGATGCCAATCATCACCAATATTTCTAACGACGCCTGGGGCGTTAAAGAAGCAGTTTCCACGATTGAAGATGCACCAGAATGGGGCGATCAAGAAGCACGTGGCGTTGGTATGGAAGTTACAACAGCGGCAGCATGTGTTGTAAGCGGATCAAACGCAATCATCGTAAGACATCCAGAATCAGTTAAAGCGATCAAAAGCTTAGTTGCTGGAATCATAGGTTAGGAAAGGAAGGCGAATACAAATGGCAGTAAAAGGTTTAGATATTTTTAAACTCACTCCTAAAACAAACTGTAAAGAGTGTGGTTTTCCAACATGTATGGCTTTCTCAATGAAAGCAGCCACCGGTGGCGTGCCAATTGAAAAATGTCCATACATTTCAGAAGAATCCAAAGAATTATTATCAGAAGCAACTGCTCCTCCAATGAAATCCATCAAAGTGGGTTCTGGCGATTCTCAAGCAACTCTTGGCGGCGAAACAGTCTTATTCAGACATGAAAAAACATTAGTTAATAAAAACTTATTTGCAATTGAATTATCAGATGCAATGAGCGACGCTGATGTTGATGCAGCCTGTGCTAAATTACAAAAAGTTAACTACGAACGAATCGGCGAAATGATGTTCGTTGAAGTTGTTGCAGTACGTTTTGCAGCAGATGCAGCAAAATTCGCAGCTTTAGTTAAAAAAGTTGCTGAATGCGGAAAAATCCCAATGATCATTACTGTTGATGCTGAAGTAGCAAAAGCAGCGGTTGCAGGCGCTGGCGCTGGTGCAATTATCATGGGTGCAACCAAAGATAACGCCGCAGCAATGGTAGACGTAGCTAAGGCTGCAGATGCTGTTCTTGGTGTTTCTGCAGACAGTATTGAAGCATTACACGATTTAGTTGAAGAAATCGAAAAAATGGGTTACAAAAACCTGGTATTAAATATTGGCGAAACTTCTATTAAAGAAGCTTATGCAAACGCAGTTGACATTCGTACCGCAGCTATTAAAGGCAATGACCGTACATTCGGATATCCTTCAGTAGTATTTGCTAATAAATTAGCACCTGGTAACATTAATCTGCAAATTGCTCTGGCATCTGCCTTTGTTCTTCGATACGGTTCTGTTATCGTTATGGAAGAAATGGACTTTAATGCAGCATTACCACTGTTTGGTTTAAGACAAAACATCTTTACAGATCCTCAAAAACCAATGCGTGTTGAACCTAAGGTTTATGAATTCAATAAACCAACCGGTAAAGACCCAGTACTTGTTACTGTTGACTTTGCACTATCTTACTTTGTTGTTGCCGGCGAAATTGAACGATCTAAGGTTCCTGCTTATCTGGCTATTCCAGATGCTGGTGGTTACTCCGTTCTGACTGCCTGGGCTGCTGGTAAATTTGGATCTAGCGTTATTGCTAACTTCATTAAAGAAGCAGACGTTGCGAGCATCACGACTTCTCGTAAGTTAATCTTACCAGGTAAAGTTGCTGTTCTTCAAGGTGATTTAGCTGAATTACTACCTGAGTGGGAAGTAATCGTTGGACCAAACGAAGCAATGCAATTACCGAAGTTCTTAAGAGACATGCAAGCCTAAATAGCATAAATCTGTGCTCGGGTTTTTCCCGAGCACACCTAAAATATATTTTTTCAATTTGAAAGGGGAACAATATGTCAAAATTCATGGTTATTGGTGAAAGAATTCACTGTATTTCTCCAGCTATCCGTCAAGCATTCGCTGACAGAAATCCAGAGCCGATTCTTTTAAGAGCTAAAGAGCAATTAGAAGCTGGAGCAGACTACTTAGATCTAAACATCGGACCGGCTGAAAGAGGCGGCGAAGAGTTAATGCAATGGGGTGTTAAATTACTCCAGGAAAACTTTGATAATGTGCCAATCGCTCTTGATACAGCTAACATGAAAGCCATCGAAGCTGGTATTCAGGTTTATAACCGATCAAAAGGAAAACCAATCGTAAACTCAGCAGATGCTGGCGATCGTATTGAATATGTTGATTTAGCAGCTGCTAATGACGCTATGGTTATTGCCCTTTGCTCAGCAGAAGGCGTACCAGCTAATAATGACGAACGTATTATGTACTGTTCACAATTATTAGAACGTGGTATGGAACGTGGCATGGAGCCAACAGATTTATGGTTTGACCCATTATTCATCGTTATCAAAGGAATGCAAGATCAATTAGTTGATGTACTTGAAGCAATCCAAATGATTACTGACATGGGCTTGTTAACTACTGGCGGATTAAGTAACGTATCTAACGGTGCGCCAAAACATATTCGTCCATTATTAGACTGTGCTGTTTTAGCAATGGCTATGCAATGTGGATTTAGCTCTGCGATCGTTAATCCTTGCGATAAACGATTAAGAGAAACAATCGTAGCTTGCGATATTATCAAAAATAATATCCTTTATGCAGATTCAGTGCTTGAGTTCTAGAATATCTTTTATAAATAAATAACAGGTATTTGAAAATACTCATTAAAAAAAGCCCCCGACCATAATTCATCACTTGCCGCACAAGTATCAGATGAAGGTCAGGAGCAAACAACTATGTATAATGTATCACTCACCCACATTGTATAACATTTAACAATGTTTGTAAAGGGGAAATTTACGATTTTTTAGATATGACACAACTTTTTTGCAAATGCGTAAAAATAACTATTATACGAAACAGGTGTTTGATATAAATTATAAAATTTAGAGAGGTAGAAAAATTATGAGCAATGAAATTTTAAACTACGATAAGGTCGCTGAAGCTTCCCTTGCGAAAGCTCAGAGAGATGGCGCAGAAACAATGTGGGATCGCCGTGCAGCCCAAAAAACCCAATGTGGTTTTGGAGAAGCAGGGGTATGTTGTCGAATTTGTTCGATGGGTCCATGTCGTGTAAGTCCAGTACCAGGTAAAGGTGCTGAAAGAGGTATTTGTGGAGCTAACGCTGACACAATTGTTGCAAGAAACTTTGCCAGAATGGTTGCTGCAGGAACATCATCTCACTCGGATCATGCCCGCGATATCGTTCATGCAATGCATCACGCTAAAGCTGAAGGTCCTTTCAAAATTCGCGATGAAGCTAAATTAAGAAGAATCGCTAAAGAATGGGATGTTGTTGATGCTGATACCAAAGAAACCTATGCATTAGCCCATCAAATGGCTGAATTAGCCCTTGAAGAATTTGGTAAACCTTTTGGAACCCTACGATTCTTAAAACGTGCGCCACAAGCCCGTCAGGATATCTGGGCAAGAGAAGGCATTGAACCACGAGCGATTGATCAAGAAGTTGTAACCTTACTTCACTCTACTCATATGGGTTGTGCTGCCGATTACGAAAGTATCTTCCGACGTGGTATGAGAACTGGGATGGCAGATGGATGGGGCGGATCAATGATCGGTACCGAATTCTCGGATATCTTATATGGAACACCAACAGCCAGAGCATCTTCTTCTAACTTGGGTGTAATTGACGCTGAAATGGTCAACATCATGGTTCATGGTCATGATCCTAACCTTTCAGAAATGGTTGTATTAGCAGCTAAAGACCCAGCTATGGTAGAACTGGCTAAGTCAGTAGGTGCAAAAGGTATCAACATCGTTGGTATGTGCTGTACAGGTAATGAAATGACCATGCGTCATGGGATTAAAATTGCCGGTAACTTCTACCAACAAGAAATGTGTATCATTACCGGTGCGATGGAAGCAGTTGTAGTTGACGTTCAATGTATCTTCCCGACAATGCCAGCACTAGCAAAAACCTACCATACCCGATTTGTCAGTACCTCACCAAAAGCGAAAATTGCAGGAGACATTTACATTGAATTCTCAGAAGCAACAGCTCTTGATAATGCGCGTGAAATTGTTGAATTAGCGGTTAAAAACTTCCCGAACCGAGATGCTTCAAAAGTGGAAATTCCAGATATCAAACAAGATACCATGGTTGGTTACTCAGTAGAAGCGATCATCGATCACTTAAACGCAGTCGTTAACACACAATTAGAAGATGGCTTTGGAACCGTTAAACCATTAACCGATGTTATCTACGCAGGTGTTATTCGTGGCGCTGCTGGTATTGTTGGTTGTAACAATCCAAAACAAGTACATGACTATGCTCATATTACCGTAATGGAAGAGTTAATTAAACGTGATGTCATCTGTGTTGTTACAGGTTGTGCTGCTCAAGCTGCTGCTAAAGCTGGTTTATTAACATTAGAAGCAAAAGAAAAATGTGGCCGTGGTCTTTTAGAAGTCTGCGAACGTGTAAACATTCCACCAGTTCTTCATATGGGTTCTTGTGTAGATATCAGCCGTATCCTTCACCTTGTTAACTTATGTGCAGATTTAAAAGGTATTGACCCTGCATTATTACCAGTTGTTGGTATTGCGCCAGAGTGGATGTCAGAAAAAGCGGTTGCGATTGCTAACTACGTTGTTGGTTCTGGTATTAACACCTACCTGGGTATTATTCCACAAGTTTTAGGTGGATCTAATTTCGTAAAACTGATGACTGAAGATGTTCAGGAATTCATCGGCGCTCACTTCGTATTTGAAAAAGATCCACTTGTCATGGTTGATAAGATCATGGTAGATTTAGAAGCAAAACGTGTTGGATTAGGTATCTAATTTAAAAAAGATAGACAGGTGATAAAATGAAGATAGCATTAACAGGAAAAGGCGGGGTTGGTAAAACAACCATCTCAGCAAGTTTAAGCCGATATTTTGCCGACCAAGGATATAATGTATTGACAGTTGATGCTGATCCCGATGCCAACCTTGGCCTTGCCTTAGGTATGAGCGAAGAAATGATTGCCAGTATTGTTCCGATCTCTGAAATGAAAGACTTAGTTGAAGAGCGAACAGCGGCAGAAAAGGGCACTTTTGGTTCGATGTTTAAAATGAACCCAGAAGTATCTGACATTCCCGAGCGGTACGCCAAAGCGTTTAATGGGGTCAAGCTTTTAACCATGGGAACCGTAGACACCGGAGGATCTGGTTGTGTATGTCCAGAGCATGTATTATTAAAAATGCTGATGAGCCACCTGGTTTTATACCAGAAAGATGTGGTGATCATGGATATGGAAGCTGGGATTGAGCATTTGGGTCGAGGCACTGCCGGAGCAGTTGACGCGTTTATCGTTGTTGTTGAACCGGGCGTCCGAAGTATTCAAACATTTCACAAGGTTAAATCCATGGCAATGGATATTGGCGTAAAGCAGGTTTATGTTATTGGAAATAAAATCCGGAATGACGGAGATATCGCCTTTATTAAAGAAAAGGTCGGCGCTGAAAACATCATTGGGTTTTTAAATTACCGTGATGCCATCTCAGCATCTGACCGTAACAATCAATCGCCCTATGACGATCCTGTCATGAAGGAAGATATTGCCGTTTTAGGTCAAAGTATTCTGGCGATTGTTGAAGAAAAAAAGAAGTAACAGATCACAAATTATGATTATTACGAACAAAAATCTAATGTTAATTGAACTAATCTAAGGAGGAAAAAGTCCATATGAATATGAATCTTTTTGATATAATTTACGACGGCCAAGCTCAGTACCTGAAACGTGCTGAAGAAATGGTAGCCAAAGTCGTTGCTGAAAAGGGAAAAGAAACACCGGTAAAATTCCCTGCTACTGCCTATGCTTTACCTTGTATTTATGCCATCACCGGCAAAAAAGTTACCAATGTAGGTGAATTAGAAGAAGCTTTAGCACTAGCTAAAGAAAAAATCCACCCAACTAAATTCTTACAAGACGCACTTGATGCAGGAACCGCTTCTGCAATGTTAGCAGAAATTATTGAAGCTGTTAAATATGTATACGAAGAACTGCCATATGCAGGTCGTGCAGCTGAAGATTTAAATACAGCTGATGTTCGTTACTTAGGACATATCACGGATGCTGAAGTACGTAACTTTGGTGTGCCACTGGTAACTGGAGATATCCCAGGTGTTGCTGTTATTATCGGGGAAGCTAAAGATGCTGAAACCTTAGCAGGAATCGTTAAAGACTACCAGGGAAAAGGTTTATTAACCTTCATGGTTGGTAAAGTTATTGACCAGGCGATTGAACAAAAAATTAAAATGGGTATTGATCTTCGTGTTATTCCTTTGGGATACGAAATCGAATCTGTTATCCACGTTGTTTCTGTTGCGATTCGTGCCAGCTTAATCTTTGGTGCGACACCTCCAGGCGACTTCTTAGCTCACCGAACCTATACAAAAAATCGTGTTGCTGCATTTGTTAATGTATTTGGTCCATGGGATAACAAAATCATCGCTGCCGGCGCTGCTGCCATCGAATTAGGCTTCCCAGCAATCACTGAAACATTCATCAATGAAGTACCAACCTTATTATTAAACCAACCAGATTACAGCAAGGTTGTTGCAACTTCTTTAGAAGTACGTAACATTAAAATTAAAGTTACCGAAATCGACTGTCCAGTTGCTGTTTCTTCAGCATTTGAAGGTGAACGTGTTCGTAAGGATACTATGTTTGCTGAATTTGGCGGACAAAAAACGGAGTGTTGGGAATTAGTAACATCAGGCGATGTTGCTGAAATGGAAGATCACAAAATTACGCTTGTCGGACCTGACATCGATGATGCAATGTTCGCAGGTAAAGATGTTGTTCGTCTGCCAATGGGCGTAGTTGTTAAAGTTGGTGGCAAAGCGATGCAAAAAGACTTTGAAACCGTACTTGAAAGACGTATCCATTACTTCACAAACTATATTGAAGGTGCAATGCATGTTGGACAAAGAAATATTGCTTGGATCCGTTTAACAAAAGAAGCATTTGAAAAAGGCTTCCGTTTAAAACATATCGGTGAAGTTTTATATGCAAAAATGCGATCTGACTTTGATAAAGTTGTTGATAAATGTGAAATCACCATTTACACCAATGCTGAAGATGTAAAACGACTTGGCGAAGAAATGGTTAAACCAATTTACGCTGAACGTGACGAACGAATGGGATCATTAACTGACGAAAGTGTTGAAGAATTCTACACCTGTTTATTATGTCAATCATTTGCTCCTAGCCACGTTTGTGTTGTTACACCTGAACGTTTAGGTCTCTGTGGTGCCGTTTCCTGGTTAGATGCTAAAGCGACTAAAGAACTTGATCCAATGGGACCAAATCAACCAATCGTTAAGGGCGAAGCTACTGACGCACGTCTTGGAACCTGGGATTCAGTAAATGCAGAAGTTGAACGTACGACACAGGGCGCAGTTGAAAAAGTTACACTGTACTCAATTCTTGAAGATCCAATGACCTCTTGTGGTTGTTTCGAATGTATCTGTGGTATTATGCCAGAAGCTAACGGTGTTGTTATTGTAAACCGTGAGTTTAACGAAACTTCTCCAGTTGGAATGACCTTCGGCGAATTAGCTTCTATGACAGGTGGTGGGGTTCAAACTCCAGGCTTCATGGGTCATGGTCGATTCTTAATCGGTTCTAAAAAATTCATGTCAGCAGAAGGCGGTTTATCACGAATCGTTTGGATGCCAAAAGAATTAAAAGACGATGTTGCTGAACGTTTAAATAAAGCTGTAAAAGAAATGACTGGTATTGAAAACTTCGCAGACATGGTTTGTGATGAAACAATCGCTAGCGATTCTGAAGCAGTATTAGAATTCTTAGAATCAAAAGGACATCCAGCCTTAGCAATGGATCCAATTATGTAATAATTTTTGACTCTGTTCAAAAATTAACATGCCTGAAGGCAGAACACAGATGTGTTCTGCCTTCTTTTCTAGGTGCGGCAAAAAATAGTCAAAATTAAATATAGTAAAATAAGATTAGATTAGATTAATTCGCGATAAACTATAGTCTAATTCAGGATAAAGTGTTATAATCATAACAAAATTAATTCAATAGGAGGAAAGAATATGTGTAATAATAAAGAACTTCATAGCCATGGCGAACATCACGACCACGAAGAAGGTCATCCCCACAACGGAACGATTAGTCATGATCATCAGCATGCTACACCCCATAGTGGTGATGAAGGACACGAACATAGCCACGAACACAATCACGAACATGATCATACCCATAGCCACCCTCACAGTGACGACCATGATCATGGCAGTGAACATCCCCATACTGAGGAACATGAGCATGACCACACCCATAAACATGCCCATCCTCATCCCCATCAGCATGAACACCCCCATCCGCATCAAGAAGAAAAAGATGGTCACGGTCATGCCCATCCTCATGGACATCAACACCCCCACGGTCATGAACATCCCCATGGACACGATCACCCCCATCCCCACGTTCACGGTGATGGGCATTGTGGAAATCATGCGAAAAACGGTGCCGGATGCTGCCATGCTGGTGATATTGAAAATAAAGACATTGAAATCTTGGGCTTACTGCTAGATCATTGGGTTGCCCATAATCAAGATCACGCCATGGAATACAATACCTGGGTCGAAAAAATGAACCGTTTAGGAAAAAATGATGTCGCTGAGTCGCTAATTGAAGCCATTGCGCTGATGAGCGAAGCAGACAAACACTTAGTAGAAGCAAAAAAAGAATTGAATTAGTGGTACGATCTGCGTTTCAGGTGTATACTATACTTGAAACGCAGATTTCGTAATAAATAAAAAAGATTTATAATTGACTGACAAGAGAAATACAATTGATGGGCGGTTGGAATCTTCCGACCGCCTGTGAATGTTATTTTAACAATGCCTGAAGGCATTAAATTTCTTTAGAAAAGGAAGTGTGTAATTGTTATGAGTTTGACAGATTTGATTTATGCTGGTTCTAATGCGGTTGCAGGTTTAACTGAAGGAGCGGTAAACGACGCCATAAAAAAATATGGCACCGATCATGCGGTCGGATATCCCGATACGGCATATTTTTTACCAATCATTTATGCGGCAACAGGGGTTAAAATCAAAACGCTTGGAGATTTACCGGCTGCAGTGGGGATTCTTAAGAGCTTGATCACCAATAAAGAAGATCTCGGTGACGCCTTAAACGCCGGATTGGCGACTGCAGTAGGAGCCGAGATTATTGAAGCGATCCGCTATGTTGATGGCGATCCATACGCCAATGATTCCGGAATCGGTTTTGTCTGGGATCCGATTATCCGTTCCCTGGGCGTGCCCTTGGTAACTGGTGATATCCCCGGGATTGCGGTCCTTTTAGGCGAATCTTCAGATCCCGCCGGACTGGCTGCGATTGTCAAAGACTATCAGGAAAAAGGTTTGCTGACCTTCATGGTCGGTAATATTATCGAGCAAGCTTTAGAAGCCGGTGTGAAAATGGGTCTTGATTATCGGGTCATTCCACTCGGCCATGAAGTAACCTCGGTTATTCATGTCGTCTCAGTAGCGATACGAGCGGCACTTATCTTCGGTGGCATTGAACCTGGTAAACAGGCCGAGTTTTTAACCTATACCAAAGAGCGGGTGCCTGCCTTTGTTAATACCTTTGGCGATTTAAATGAGGTCGTTGTATCAGTCGGAGCCGGCGCAATTGCCCTGGGTTTCCCGGTTATTGCCGATGTCCCGGTACCGGAAGTACCAGGCGCACTGATGTCGCAGGCTGATCATGCTAAAACGGTTGAGTTCTCTTTAGAAGCGCGTGATATTAAGATCAAGGTCACAAAAATCGATGTTCCGGTTTCGGTTGCTTCAGCATTTGAAGGTGAACGCGTCCGTAAAGATAACATGTTTGCTGAATTTGGCGGCAACAAAACAAAATGCTGGGAACTGGTCAAAGAAGTCGAATTAAACGTGATCGAAGACCACAAGATTACCGTTGTCGGTCCAGAAATAGATGATGCTTCATTTGCAGGAGCGGATGTCGTCCGACTACCTTTGGGAATCCTGGTCGAAGTTGCCGGCAAAAATATGCAAAAAGACTTTGAATCAGTGCTGGAACGGCGGATCCATTACTTTACCAACTATATCGATGGCGCCATGCATGTCGGGCAACGCAACATTGCCTGGATTCGTTTAACAAAAGAAGCTTACGAAAAAGGCTTCCGATTAAAACATATCGGCGAAGTGCTTTATGCCAAAATGCGAGCTGATTTTGACAACGTTGTTGATAAATGTCAGGTGACACTCTATACGACCCAGGAAGATGTGGCACGACTTGAAGAAGAAATGGTTAAGCCAATCTACAGCCAACGTGATGATCGCTTAAACGCCTTAACCGATGAAAGTGTTGAGACCTTTTATACCTGCACCCTCTGTCAATCATTTGCCCCCAGCCATGTTTGCGTCGTAACACCAGAACGCTTAGGCTTATGTGGTGCTGTTTCGTGGTTAGATAGCAAGGCTACCAAGGAGTTGGATCCGGCCGGACCATCACAACCGATTGAAAAAGGCGAAGCTGTGGATGCCAAAATTGGTATCTGGGATGCTGTTAACAAAACGGTTGCAGCGGCATCGCAAGGGGCAGTTGAACGGGTAACCTTATACTCAATCCTTGAAGACCCAATGACTTCCTGCGGTTGCTTTGAATGTATCTGTGGGATCATGCCCGAAGCGAATGGGGTTGTTATCGTCAACCGCGAGTTTGGCGAAATTTCTCCTGTCGGGATGACCTTTGGGGAACTGGCTTCGATGACTGGTGGCGGTGTGCAAACCCCCGGATTTATGGGTCACGGTCGTCATTTCATCGGATCAAAGAAATTCATGTCTGCTGAAGGCGGTTTAACCCGGATTGTCTGGATGCCAAAAGAATTAAAAATTGATGTGGCTGAACGTTTGAATAAAGCAGTGCTTGAGTTAACCGGGATTGAAAATTTTGTTGATATGATCTGTGACGAGACCATTGCCAGCGAATCAGAAGCGGTTCTGGAATTCCTCGAATCTAAGGGTCATCCAGCGCTTAAGATGGATCCGATTATGTAATTAATGGTTGTAATTAAGACAAAAATGTTATCATAAAGCAGAGTCGCCCCTTGGCTTGTGTTGAGGGGCGAACTGTGTTAAAATAGCATCAATTAAAAGAAAGGAGACCAAGAACATGTGTGAATCTTCAGCTTATATGATTACTCCTGAAGGAGAAACAAAGATAATGGACTATGTCGTCGATATCGTTCCTAACGAGGATGGCAGCTTAACCCTGTCTGACTTATTGGGTGGTACTAAAATTGTTCAAGGAAAACTCAAAGAAGTGAAACTTCTTAACCACAAAATTATTATTGAAGGAACAACGGTTTAGCCAATGAACATTGTAGTGCTAGATGGTATGGGAGGAGGCATTGGATCTCGAATAGTTGGTATTTTGAAAGACGAGATACCGCCGTATATTGAAATATATGGATTGGGAACCAATGCTCTGGCCACCGCGGCCATGTTAAAAAAGGGTGCCAATAAGGGTGCTACCGGTGAAAATGCCATTGCGGTTACGGTAAAGAAAGCAGATTTCATTATCGGCTCAATTGCGATGACCATTCCAAACTCGATGATGGGAGAAGTCACGCCGAAAATGGTTGAAGCCATTGGAAGCAGTGATGGATTAAAAATCTATATTCCGATTCTGCCGGAAAACCACCATATTGTTTCACTTGAAGAAAAACCCTTATTACTCCAGATTCGGGAAGCAGTGTCTTTAATTAAAAAAGAGCTTAATTTAGGAGAAGTATAGATGGAGACTAAATTAAAAATCGATAAAGATGCAGATATTTTCAAGGTTTTTCTTGCCCATTGGATCAACCACACCGGCGACCATATTGAAGGTTATCGGGAGTGGGCCGAAAAATTAAAGGGTACGTCAAAAGATGATGTCTCCCGGGAGATATTTCTGGCAATTGAGACAATGCGAGAAGCGCAAAAGAAAATTATGGAAGCCAAGATACGCTTCTAACAAGGCTTTAAAACTTAACTTCAAGATCAATTAAAACCCATGCTTGAAAGCAGGACTTTTTGTTCTGTTTTTTTTGTGCAAGGGAAAATATTTAGCAGGCTAAGTATTGAAGTACGGATGATCCCGGGAAAATAGCATATTTTCCCGGGATTTTTTTCAAAAATTAACCTAGTCTTATGAAAGTTGGTGTATAATAAATTAAGAAAAAAATTAAGAAGGTTTAAATATGCGAGTAAAAAATAAGAAACGTTTTCTGATTGCAACGACAGGATTAGCGGCACTGGTCATTCTGGTGATTGTGGTTTTAACCATTGGTATTTGGCACAGCAATGAAAAATTGGCAGAGGCTGAGAATAACAAGAACACTCAGACAACCGCATCATTGAAAGTGACTGCGGCAAAAGAAGTAAAAACTATCGCAAATACGCAGTCCGCCGTTATGGGGAAACCAGCTCAGACGATAATCAATGAGGAAATAAAAACCTCAAACGAGGTCAATACAACACCTGCAATTAATAGCACAGCAACCGACAGTATCACAATATTGGTAAATAAAAACCATAGCATATCGTCCACTTATGTACCTGATGATCTGGTTACGGTGGATCTGCCATCCACCCGTAACACCCAGTTGCGCAGCATCGCTGCTGAGGGCTTGACAAAATTATTTGCGGCAGCTGAGAATGCCGGTTTTGAATTGTATTGTTGTTCAGGCTATCGTTCCTATGCGACGCAAGCTGAACTTTACGCCTGGAATGTTGAAACCTATGGGGTTGATGGGGCAGAATTAGTCAGTGCCCGACCAGGGATGAGCGAACATCAGTTGGGTCTGGCGATGGATGTGACCAGCGCTGCGGTGGGCTTTGATCTGCTGGAGAGTTTTGGATCAACGCCTGAAGGACTCTTCATTAAAGAGAACGCTCACAAATACGGGTTTATTGTCCGATATCCCGAGGGTAAAACCAATATTACCGGCTATGCTTACGAACCCTGGCACTTGAGATATCTGGGTGTTGATGTGGCAACAGAGATTTACAACAGCGGTAAAACCATGGAAGAGTATTTTGGTTCGAATTAAGCTATCGGACTGAGGCAAACAATAATTAAAAGGGATATCTGCGGAGATATCCTTTTTGCTTGGTTTAATTAATCTTATTGAGCTGGATACGAAAAAACTATTTTAAAAATATAGAATCTCTGATATAATAATCAGTGTTTCTGCGCCCGTAGCTCAGGTGGATAGAGCAGTAGTTTCCTAAACTGCGTGCCGGAGGTTCGAATCCTCTCGGGTGCACCAAACAAATATGACGGCAAATGCCGTTTTTTTGTTGCACAATTTTAAAGCACCATCTGTGCACGGCCACAACTGTTAAGATTTAAGTAGAAGCAAAAAAACTATTGCAAAGTATAACAACAAGGTTTATACTTCTTTTGGTTGTATCGCGGCAACAGAGATATTTAATGAAGGAGCGCAGATGGAAAATTATAAAAAGTATCTCATTATTTTTGGATTGCTATTATTATTTGCCTTGGTTTCTCCAGTCATTATTGCTTGGATCAGTGTCATTCTTTCACCGATTATAACAACAGCCGGTGTGGTTGCGATTATTTTCGTCGTTACGGTAGTCATTGCCTGGTATGGGAAAATTGATCGTAAATAGCGCTGTCGTTTTGGTGATTGTTTTGGCTGGTCATGATTTAATCGCTCTGAGTTAAGCACAACAAAAATAATTAACTAACAGGAGAGTATTGACTAAGTTGAAGATTAGACTCGCAGAAGAAAAAGACCGCCCCCGGATATTGGAAATTTTAAATGAGGCGATTGCAGCCCGAAAATTTACAGCCCAGCTTTCCCCCGCAACCTTAGCGATGCGCAAAGACTGGTTTATTCATCATTCGGCGCCACGGCATCCAATGTTTGTAGCCGAGTTAGATGGCTATGTAGTGGGATGGATTACCCTCACTGAGTTTCGGGCGGGACGGGAAGGCTTTCGGTTTACTTCGGAAATCTCTTACTACATCGACAGCCGCTTTCACCGCCAGGGGATTGGTTCGCTGCTGATGCACCGGGCGATTGAGTCGGCCAGGGAAATCGGCTTTCGAAGCCTGATTGCGGTTGTTTTTGACACCAATATCAGTAGTCGCAAGCTGGTCAAAAAGCATGGTTTCAGATTATGGGGGCATATGCCGGATACTGTTGATATTGACGGAGGAAGCATCGGCTGTGATTTTTGGGGATTAAAAATAGAAAAATTATAAATCCGCTTGATTATTTTAGTCGTTGCTGATATAATTTTACTGTTGTGCAAAAGGCTATATGCCTTTTTTTATTTGGACAAAAGCAACAATAATCTTTTAGCCATTAGCAAAGAAAATCATCGATAATGATCAATGTTTTCATTGACAAAAACAAGGTTCTCGTGGTATTCTATGTTAGTGACTATGAAAATAGGGAACGTGTGCCTGCGTGTTCCTGCGGGTGTTGATATAAGGATGTAGGAGGTGCTGGAATGAGAGTAAAAGTTACTTTAGCATGTACAGAATGCAAGCAAAGAAATTACGATACCATGAAGAACAAGAAGAATAACCCTGATCGTTTAGAAGTGGATAAATATTGCAAGTTTTGCAAGAAGCATACACCACATAAAGAAACGAAATAATGGATAAAGAGGAATATCATGGCAACAAATAAGCGAACAAAAAATGCCAGTAGTAAACAAGTAAAAGAAAACACCCAGCAACAGGCACAAAAAACCGAAGATAAGGCAGCAAACCTGGTAAAAGAGGAAAAAAAAGCGCCTCAATCAACGGCAAAAAATGAGAAAAAAACACCAAAGAAGTCAAGCGAAAAAAATAAGGAACCAAACATTTTTCAAAAGATGGTGGGCTTTTTAAAAGGCGTCCATCATGAGCTGCGAAAAGTGACTTGGTTAACTAAAGATGAATTGATTAAAAAATCCGGCGTTGTCGCTGGCATTGTTGGGATATTCACCTTTCTCGTTTGGGTTGTTGATTCAGGATTAGGTGCACTTGCCGCGTTATTTATGAACATTTAGGTAAGGGAGAACCATGGAAACTAATCAACACGAAGAGGCTCAATGGTTTGTTGCGCATACCTATTCCGGTTATGAGAATAAGGTCAAGGCAAGCATTGAGGCCACCGTCGAAAACAGAAATATGGAGGACGTGATCCTTGAGGTTCAGGTTCCCGTACAAGAAGTAGTGGAAAGCAAAAACGGCAAAAAAGTCGTTAAGGAAAAGAAACTATTTCCAGGTTATGTTATGATCAAAATGTTCATGACAGATGATTCATGGTATGTTGTTCGAAACACCCGCGGTGTTACCGGGTTTGTTGGTCCTGCTTCAAAACCTGTCCCATTATCCAAGGCTGAGCTTAAGAGCATGGGCATTCGTCAGCAGCGTGTTGAAATCAGTATGCACGTTGGCGAAGAAGTAAAGGTCATTGAAGGACCGCTAGAAGGTTTCACGGGGATAATTGAAGAAGTACATGCTGAGAAATCAAAGGTTAAGGTCAATGTTTCCATGTTTGGTCGAGATACCCTCGCTGAACTGGGATTTGAGCAAATAGAAAAAATAAACACTTAAGGAAAAAACTATTCTTCATGCTACTCCATTAGGAGAAAAAATACTATAATAAAATGAAGGAGGTGTTAACATGGCAAAAAAAGTAATTGGTATGATTAAATTACAAATTCCTGCCGGTAAAGCAACACCAGCACCACCAGTTGGACCTGCATTAGGTCAACATGGGGTTAATATTATGGGATTCTGTAAAGAATTCAACGCAAAAACTGCAAATGAAGCAGGAATGATTATTCCGGTTGTAATCACTGTTTATCAGGATCGATCTTACTCATTTATAACAAAAACACCACCAGCAGCCGTTCTGTTAAAGAAAATTGCTGGCATTGAGTCTGGATCTGGGGTACCTAACAAAACCAAGGTAGCCAAGGTTACAACTGAACAATTAAGAGAAATCGCAACATTAAAAATGCCTGACTTAAATGCAGCATCTGTAGAATCAGCGATGAGAATGATCGCTGGAACCGCCCGTAGCATGGGTATCACAATCGAAGAATAATTTTAGAAGGTAGAAACACCTTAAGTGGGAGGGAAACCGCTATTACCACAAGGAGGCAAAGATGAAAAAAGGAAAAAAATATCAAGACTTGGTAAAAAGCTTTGACAAGCAAGAGTTATTTGAACTGGATGCAGCCATTGCACAGGTTAAAAAACTAGCTACCGCAAAGTTTGATGAAACCATTGAATTGCATGTAAAACTGGGTGTTGACTCACGTCATGCAGATCAACAGGTTCGTGGAGCGATCGTACTGCCACATGGTACAGGGAAAACAGTTAAGGTTCTGGTTATCGCTAAAGGTGATAAATTGAAAGAAGCTGAAGAAGCTGGTGCAGATTTCTTTGGTGAAGACGATATTATCGATAAAATTCAAAAAGAAAACTGGTTTGATTTTGATGTAATGATTGCTACTCCAGATATGATGGGTAAGGTTGGTCGTTTAGGTCGTGTCTTAGGACCTAAAGGTTTAATGCCAAATCCAAAATCGGGGACTGTAACGATGGATATTGCCAAAGCTGTTGCGGATACCAAGGCCGGTAAGGTTGAGTATCGTTTGGACAAAACCAATATTATTCATGTGATTATCGGCAAGGCATCTTTCACCGAAGAAGCCTTAAAAGAAAACATGATGGTATTATTGGAAACTGTAAAAAAAGCAAAACCAGCTGCTTCTAAGGGTCAATACTTTAGAAGTATTACTCTGGCAAGTACCATGAGCCCTGGAGTTAAAGTCAACACAGGTAAAATCTAGAAGTTTATTACTTTAAATAAACTTTGAAACGACTTGACATAGAAAATGACAAATGATACAATAGCTTCGTTGTCAAAGAACATCATTCATCCATAGACAGTAGGTTTGTAAATCCTACCGAGGTTGAAGAGAAAAAAGCTTATTTATTAAATAATAAAGCTCTCTTCACGCTGTGGAGTGAGCTTTTTTGATACGATTTTTAAAAGGAGGTGCAGATAATATATGCCAAAGATTGAAGTAAAACAAGTAATTGTACAAGAAATTGCCGAAAAACTTCGTAATGCCCAAACAGCGGTTCTCGTCGACTATCGTGGTTTGAATGTTGAAGAAGTGACTGATTTGCGTGCTCAGGCTCGGGCTGCAGGTATCGACTACAAAGTATATAAAAACTCAATGATGCGGTTTGCTGCCAAAGAAACTGGTTTTGAAGGTTTGCTTGACGTTTTAGTCGGACCGACAGCCATTGCATTCTGTGATTCAGATCCCGTTGCTCCAGCAAAACTACTCAGCGAATTTGCAAAAAAACATAAGGCTTTAGAAATTAAAGCGGGTATGGTAGATGGTAAGGTTTTAGACGTTCAAGGCGTTTTGGATCTTGCAGAATTACCACCACGGGAAGTATTGGTTGCCAAAGTTCTTGGCGGCTTAAACGCACCAATTTCAGGATTTGTTAACGTACTTAACGGAAACATGCGTGGGTTGGTTGTCGCATTAAACGCGATTGCAGAACAAAAACAAGCATAATTCGAAAGACAAATTAAATTATAGAAAGAATATTTGGAGGTTTTATAAAAATGGCAAGTGAAAAAGTAACACAATTAATTGAAGACGTAAAAGGTTTGACCGTATTAGAATTATCTGAACTGGTTAAAGCATTAGAAGAAGAATTCGGCGTAAGTGCTGCTGCTCCAATGGCAATGATGGCTGCTCCAGCTGCTGGTGGCGGTGCTGCTGAAGAAGCAGAAGAACAAACTGAGTTCGATGTAATTTTAACTGCTGCTGGCGATCAAAAAATCAAAGTGATCAAAGTTGTTCGTGAATTAACAGGCTTAGGCTTAAAAGAAGCAAAAGCATTAGTTGATGAAGCTCCAAAACCAGTCAAAGAAGCTGCTACTAAAGAAGAGGCTGATGATATTAAAGCTAAAATTGAAGAAGTTGGCGGAAGCGTCGAAGTAAAATAATTACTCGATAACCACTAAAAATCACTTGCTTGCGCAGGTGATTTTTTTGTTTAACAGACGAGGTCTGAGAAAGAAAAACGATGGCAAAAAAACAGACAAACCAAGTAAAAGAAATCACCCCGATGGCGGTCGATTTTCCCCAATGGTACACGGATGTCATATCCAAAACTGAGTTGGTGGATTATTCTCCAGTAAAGGGTTTTATGGTTATCAGACCCTACGGCTACGCCATTTGGGAGTTGATCCAGAGCGCCTATGATAAACGGTTCAAAGAAACCGGTCATGAAAACATGTATTTTCCGCTACTCATTCCAGAAAGCCTCTTAACCAAAGAAGCCGAACATGTCGAAGGGTTTGCCCCAGAAGTTGCTTGGGTAACCCATGGCGGCGGTAAAGAACTGGCCGAACGACTGGCGGTTCGGCCGACCTCAGAAACGATCATTTGCAGTATGTACTCAAAGTGGCTGAATTCCTATCGGCAATTACCCTATTTGTATAACCAATGGTGTTCGGTAGTCCGCTGGGAAAAAACCACCCGGCCATTTTTGAGAACCTCGGAGTTCTTATGGCAGGAAGGTCATACCCTCCACGAAACCCCTGAAGAAGCCCAGGAAGAAACCATGAAGATGCTGGGAATCTACCGGGAAATAGCTGAAAGCCACCTGGCCATGCCAATGGTGGTGGGGAAAAAAAGTGACAAAGAGAAATTTGCCGGTGCTGATGCGACCTATACCATGGAAGCACTGATGCATGACGGTCAGGCGCTCCAATCGGGGACCTCCCATAATTTAGGTCAACACTTTACCAAAGCCTTTGAGATAACCTATTTAGACCGTAACAATGAGCAGTCCTTTCCCTATCACACCTCCTGGGGAGTATCAACCCGGTTAATCGGGGGCATCATTATGGTTCACGGTGACGACAATGGCTTGGTCTTGCCACCCAAAATTGCACCAATCCAGGTGGTTGTTATTCCAGTTGCGCAACATAAAGAAGGGGTGCTCGATAAAGCCTGGGAAATCAGTAAAAGCCTGGGAAAAGACTTTAGAGTAAAGGTCGATGATATTGATGGCTATTCACCAGGCTGGAAGTTTAATCAATGGGAAATGAAGGGCGTTCCAATTCGCCTGGAAATTGGTCCCCGTGACATCGAAAATGGTCAATGCGTGCTGGCTCGACGAGACACCGGCGAAAAAATTTCGGTCAGCCTCGACAATATTTCCCAGACAGTCGCTGATTTACTCGAAGAAATCCAGGCAAACCTGTTTAATAAGGCCTTAAAAATGCGCGAAGAAAAAACCTCAACGGCGGAAAATATGGATCAATTTGACAAGAATTTGAAAGAGAATCCGGGATTTGTCAAAGCGATGTGGTGTGGTGAGCGCAGTTGTGAAGATAAGATTAAGGAAGATACTGGGGCGTCGATCCGTTGCGTTCCATTTGATGATGAACAAGAAGTATTATACCAAGGCAAATGCGTATGTTGTGGCAAGCCAGCTGAAAAAATGGCTTACTTCGCCAGAGCTTATTAAAAAGAGTGAGCATGTGAAGATGAGCAGCATAACAATGACTAACCTGGGGTTTTTCTTGAACGAAGTCGCATTTTATGAACATATTCGCATTAAAAAAGAATCAAAACGGGCACTGCCCATTGAGCGGATTCTCGAAACAGCAAGAAATATTCCCAAGCCGAAGGTTTTATATCGGGTTTCCGAAGCGAAAATCATTGATGCTACTCACTTTGCCCTGGATGGCGTTCTTTTTGAAAGTGAAGCTGGTGTTGAAAAAATATCTAAGGCAACCTATGTCTTTCCCAATATTGTCACGGCAGGTTCAGAAATCGAAAACTATTGCTTTTCCCGAGAAAATGTTCTGGATCAATACATTATCATGGAGCTTTGTAATTTTGCCTGTGAATTTGCCAGAGAAGCGTTGATTCGCGATATTAGAAATCGATACGGTGTTGAGATAAAGGATTCTATCTATCCTGGTGAAGATGGGTTTCGACTTGAATCTGGCAAGAAGATCTTTGATCTGTTTGAAAATGTCGAAGATGAGATTGGTGTTACGGTCACTGAGACGGGCCTTACCAGTCCCAGCCGAACCGCATATGCGATTTATTTTGGATAGCATGATTTAAGAAAAAATGTCTGATAAATGAATTAAAAAAGAGACGGATAGAAAGTGAATTTCTATCCGTCTCTTTTTTTATGGGTTTTTTAACGCTCTTTTTTTAAACTCGCCAAAATTTCAAACATCCGTTTATTGAGCAGCGGATGGACAAGGTAGGGGGCAATTTCGGCCATCGATTCCATTACAAAAGCACGATCCTGGATGCGCGGATGGGGTATGATTACATCCGGATCATCGGTCACCAGGTTGTCGTAGAATAAAATATCTAAATCGATGGTTCGCGGACCCCAGTGGATCGTCCGCTCCCGCTTAAGTCCCTGTTCGATGTCAAGCAGCAGGTTCATCAGGGCGCGAGGGGGAAGGGTGGTTCTAATCTTTAGCACACAGTTGAGAAAAGCATCCTGATCCGTGTAGCCCCAGGGTTCAGTTTCGATGATGGTGGATTGACTCAGGGCTTCAATGCCAGCGGTGTTTTTAATGGACGTGATCGCCTCGCTTAAATTCTGGTTGCGGTCACCCATGTTGGTGCCCAATCCAATAAAAGCCTCATGCCAGCCGCGATTAATTTCAATGGCGACAGTATCCATCGATTTTAAAATCGGAGCCCAGGGTTTTTTAATGGTAATACTGACATGTTTCACCATCGGATAGTGTTTTAAAACATAGGTGGCCAGCATTTCGCCGGCAGTTTCGATGAGGTCATAGCTTTCTTTTTTAAATTCATCTTCCAGCGCATGGCATAATTCGCCATAGTGAACCGATTTTGTCAGGTCGCCTGTCAGGGCGGCGGCCTGCATATCGAGGGTCAGGGTCACTGAAATCAGAAATTTTTGGCCGAGTGTTTTTTCTTCGGGGAAAACCCCGTGATAGGCAAAAACTTCAAAATCTTTTATATAGAGTTTGTCCATGGTGCTCCTTTCAGAATGCCGAGAGTCATTTGAGCCGCCCGTTTGTTTTCCAGCACATCATGAACCCGAATAATCGAAGCGCCCTTCATGATGCCGATGACAGTGGTTGCCACGGTGCCTTCAATCCGCTCGGTCACAGGCAGATCTAGGGTCAGGCCGATAAAGCCTTTGCGGGAGGTACCCAGCAAAAGCGGATAGCCTAAGGTCTGCAGGGCTTCGAGGTGGTAAATCGTTTCCATGTTCTGGGCATAATCCTTGGCAAAACCAATCCCAGGATCTAGGATGATCGCGTCTCGGGAGATCCCGGCTTTAAGGGCAATATCAATCGAATCTTGGAGATCGCTCTTGATATCGGTGATCAGATGCTGGTAATTCTGGTTATGGCGATTATGCATCAGGATACAGGGCACCTGGTATTTAGCGGTAATCTCGGCGAGAGTAGGGTCATACTTGAAGCCCCAGATATCATTGACTAAATTGGCTCCGGCCTTTAAGGCGGCTTCGCCGACAAGACCCTTATAGGTATCAATCGAAATAGCAATATCGAAGCGCTGATGGATGGCTTCGATCATTGGAACGACTCGGTCGATTTCCTCGGCATCACTGATTTGGGTATGACCGGGTCGGGTCGATTCACCACCGAGATCAATCAGATCGGCGCCGTCGGCGATCATTTTTTCGACCTGTTTAAGACTGGCGTCGCGGTTATTAAACTGTCCACCATCAGAAAATGAATCGGGGGTAACGTTTAAGATCCCCATAATGAGGATCTGTTTGTTTAAGTCAAAATTTTTATTGCCAATTAGCATGAATACTCCTTTAATAAACAATGGTCAGGTTTTTCTTGTCACGTGACCAATCGCATTCCTGTTCAACCGGGCATGCATAACATGCCCGGGATAATTTATCACTTTCATAAATAATTCGAGAAAATCCCTCGGCTTCCGGATTACGGTGATTGCGGATAGCATCAAGGATCAGGGTCTTTTGACCGTCGCTATAGTCAAGACTTTCGAGCAATGGAATGGCCAACTGGTGGGAGGCGATTTCATGGGGTGTGTTGTCCTGATATTGGACAAAACGACCAATATCGTGGAGCAAGGCGGTTGTATAGATCAGATCCCGCGGGTAGTTAAAACCGGCTTCGAGCGTCTTTATAGAGGCAATCCGGGCTACTGACAAAAAATGCTCAATGGTGTGACGGCAAAACTGCCGGTTGACCTCATAGGCGTTTATTTTTTGCAAATGGTTTTGAAAGTCTTTGTTTTTAAATAGTAGATTGGTATTTTTTAAGGGATCCATTAAGCACGTCCTATTTGATGCTTAATAGTTTGTGTACTTCATCTTTTAGTTCTTTATTATGTTTAAAGATGCCGGCTTGCATCGCCGTGACGGTTCGGGTACCGGGGCGTTTAACACCACGCATGTTCATGCAGAGATGTTCAGCTTCCACAATAACCATAACCCCGTGGGCATGGAGGTACTCCATAATGGCTTCGCCGATATCGGTAGTTAACACTTCTTGAAGCTGTGGTTTTTTTGAGTATAAATCAACCGTTCGCACAAGTTTTGAAAGACCGGCCACCCGACCATTGGGAATATAAGCAATATGAACCTTGCCGTAGAATGGTAACAGGTGATGTTCACACATCGAGTAAAAGGGAATATCCCGTTCAATGACAATGTCGTCGGATTTGACCGAAAAGGTCTTAGCGAGGTGAACTTCGGCAGTTTCGCCCAAGCCTGAAAAAATTTCCGCATACATCCGGGCAACCCGGGCGGGTGTTTCAACTAGGCCTTCGCGGGTAGGGTCTTCGCCGATGGCTTCTAAAATCATTGTGACAGCTTCTTGGATTTTTTTTTGATCGATCATTTTTCTCCTATCGCCGAATCAACTTGATATTGATCCGGAATGGTTTTTACTAAAACCAAATGAAAAAAGCATTACTCAAATAAAACAAAATGTTTAAGCAATGCTTCCGCAACCCTTAATTGGTCGTTAAGGGGTCCAGCGGAAGCAACAAGATATCGCAATGAGTTCATTTCGTTTAAAGGCAACTTCCCATCCTCTAACACTTTACGCATCTTGTCTACTCTGTTATATTTAATTGGATGTATTTTAACATGGGACAGGGTTCGTTACAAGGGTAATATTAAAGTATTAATAAAAGCGCTGATAATCGATTGACAACTGATTAACGGTTTAAATTACTAATTAAATCTTATATAAAGGGATAAAGAAAGTAAATAGAAAAATTTTAACCAAAATTTTAACAAAGTCAGCCAAAGTCAGTAATTAAAGGGTAATAATCTTACTGGTTTAACATTTAAAGATGAAATTTATTTACTGCTATTGGTAGAATAAAACAATTACTCAACTTTCCCAGCTTAATTGACCAAACAAAGCCTTTATAAAAGAGGCCTGAGAGTCAATCCATTGCTGGAGTGGATTGTCAACACTTTTTTAGACAACTTATTTGTGGGCTAATTTCCGATATACGGCTGGTGTGAGA
>NZ_CAKMJU010000117.1:0-2563 GCF_927416815.1 uncultured Acetobacterium sp.
AATGATGCTTTCTTCGATGATGAGGATCTCTTCATCTTCTGATCTTTTTTCATTCGTTTGAAGGCTTGTTTGTTATACCCTTTTTTCCTTTTGGGCGTTTATTTTATTTTTTCTTGTTTTGCGTAATTTCCTATTAAACAAGAAAAAAAGCAGTCTGCTTTTCAATGAAAGTGGATGGCCCGGCAATCTATGAAGCCATTCAGGAATTGTATGATGATCTTGGCGGCGTCACCCTTGAGCTGCTGATTGACAATCCCAAAGCACTGGTGATCACAAATGATCCAAAATCCGAGGAGGAAGTCCGGTACAATCCCCAGGCTCTGATGATGGCCAAACATCTGGGAACTGAGCTGAATGCATGTCCCTGTTATTGGCCCCGTAAAAAAGGCAAAATCGAGCGACCGTTCAATTATATTGAAGAGCAGTTTATTAAAGGTAATACTTTTGCAACCATGGATGAACTTAACGACCGCGGGAAAAAATTTATCGATGAGTGGTGCGATGAAAAACACACGACAACACAACGGATTCCAAACCAGCACTATCTGTTGGAGGAAAAACAATTATTACAACCGCTGCCAAAATCCCATTATTCTACAAAGACGCTACAAAAGCGCATTGTCAGTCCGGACAGTTACATCAGCATTGATGGCAATAAATACAGCGTCCCGGTGAAATATGTGGGAAAAACGGTATGGTTTCGAATCGTTTACGGATTCAGAGCCGAACTCTATGATCAAAAAGAAAACCTGATCCTGCGTTTTGAAGTCTCGGATAAGAAACATGACGTTGTGACCAATCTGGACCATTATGAAGCGATCGCCAAAAAAATCAGCACCTCCATCCCCCAGATTCGCAGAGATTTTACGGAAAGATTCAGCAACGGGTATCACTATCTGGAAGCCGCCGGAAGAAAGTTTGATCAGCCGACGCATTATGCCAGAAAGATCATGGAACTGCAGGAACTTTATGACGACCATGTCTTAAACCGTTTTATCGGAATTGCCGTTGTGGAAGATAAGATGGATATCAAGTCATTCCGCGCGCTCTTGCGGGATTACAATAGCGGACAGCGTTTGATGGGAATGGAGACGCCGGTTCCCAATGAGGAAGCCGTTTGTCAGGATGAGGATGCTCTGCTGATAAGAGACTGCAGTTATTATGAAATCAATGTAATGGAGGTACGATCGTGCAACAGGCAGTAACCGAATCGGAGACTTATATCGAGGCTAAAATGAAACAGTTCAAACTTGTTGATATGCGAGAGCAGTATCCGGATCTTATTGCCGAAGCGGAAATGACTTCCATGGGGTATCGGGATTTTCTGATACGGCTGCTTGCTGTTGAGGAAGAAGGAAAAAATGCCCGTCGTACGGGAAAGCTTTTAGGCAATGCCCGCTTTGAATTATCGGCAACGCTTGGTGAGATTGATTATGATTTTAATGATACGCTAGACAAAGAAAAGATTGAAGCATTGGGAGGATTGCATTTTTTAGATAATCATGAAAACATCATTGTCATTGGACCGCCTGGGGTCGGAAAAAGCATGATTGCAACCGGAATCGGTGTCAATGCCTGTCATGCGGGTCGAAGCGTTCTGTTTGTCAATGCAAAGGAACTCGTCGATACGCTTCATGCTGAAATGTTAAGTGGAAAACTGTCCGAAACACTTGAAAAACTGAATCGGATTGAACTACTGATTATTGATGAATTATCCTACATAAAAATGGACAAAGAAAGAGAGAGCCTATTTTTCCAGATCATCCGCCAACGATACGAAAAAAGCTCCCTCATTATTACGACCAACCTGCCAATGGGCAAGTGGGACGAACTGTTTACTGGACAGCTGGCTGCAACGGCGATTCTTGACCGAGTGCTCCACCACTGTCATGTGCTTAGTATAACAGGTGACAGCTATCGTGTCAAAGGGTCAAAAAACAGTGTTAACAGAAGCCTTGGCATCGGTTAAACCGATGGTTGGTATTTCATATAGACAGGAGTGTAAACATGTCAAAGGTAAGTAATGAAGCATTAATCGACGTTGTTCAGGTATACAATGATGAAGGCCGTACGGCTGCATATGATCTTCTGCGCAATCAGTATGGTGTGAAAAACCCCTATTTTACAAGAAAAAGAATCGATAAAGATCCGCGATTTCAATACGTTCCCGAGCGGGATTGTTATCTGATCAACGCGCTAACCGAGGCTGATCATCTTTTTATGAGTATCGAAGAGCTCTGTTCGCCCGTGGTTCCTCAGCGCGTTCAAACAGCAGAAAAACAGCTGATCGATAGTCGGCCAGCCGATATGGAAAAACTGATTCAGGAACTGCTGGGTGAACGTTTGCTGGAGTTAAGCAGATACATCTCACTGGACTCATTATCAAAAACGATGATCATCGACCAGACTTCATTAAAAAGTGCCGGCTATCGGGTTGTTACTCACTAGCAGGTGGGTCAATTTACAGTGTCAAAATCAGAATTCACATGGTAAACTGAGCCATTAACCATCAATACTAAGGTGGGTCAAATTTAAACGAAAAAGTGGGTCAATTTTACTTGAC